>DASVVD010000221.1:0-12605 GCA_036386715.1 Pseudoduganella sp. | reverse complement strand
CCTGAACGGCACGCTCGGCGCATGGGATTACGATGTGGCCTACAACCACAGCGTGAACTCCGTGAAGGACAAGGACACGCACGGCTACGTGCTGTACAACGAGCTGATCGAAGGCATCTCGGCCGGGCTGATCAACCCGTTCGGCCCGTCCAGCGCGGCAGGGCGCGCGCTGCTCGAGAGCATCCAGGTCAACGACGTGGCGCGCCGTGCGCGCGGCACCATGGATTCGGTCGATTTCAAGGCCACGCGCACGCTGATGGCGCTGCCCGGCGGCGACCTGGCCATGGCGGTGGGTGGCGAATGGCGCCGCGAGAAAACCGACTACCTGCTGTCCGACCTGCTCCTGACGGACAACATCAACGACGATTTCGCGCCCGAAGGTGGGCAGGATACGCACGACAGCCGCAAGGTGGCCGCCGTGTTCGGCGAACTGCAGGCACCGTTCGCCAAGGAGTGGCAGGCGCAGCTCTCGGCGCGCTACGACCACTACGAAGCGGTGGGCAGCGCGTTCAGCCCGAAGGCGGGCCTGTCGTACACGCCGGTGAAGTGGGCGATGTTCAGGGCCTCGACGGGCCGCGGCTTCCGCGCGCCATCGATGACCGACCTGCACCGGCCCACCGTATACAGCGCCACGGCCACGCTGCCCGATCCGGTGCTGTGCGCCGACCTGGACTACAACTACGCCGACTGCGCGTTCAACTGGGACACGCGGCGCTACAGCAACGCCGGCCTGAAGCCGGAAAAGAGCCGTCAATACTCGATCGGCGCGGTGCTGGAACCGACCCGCAACGTCACCACCACCATCGATTACTGGAAGATCAAGCGCACTAACCTGATCAGCGAAATCGGCGACGACATCATCCTGGCCAACCTGGACAAGTACGGCGACCTGGTGCATCGCGACGAAGACAACGAAATCGAGTGGATCGACCTGCGCAAGGAAAACCGCGGCGCGCAGGTTGCCAGCGGCATCGACCTGGTGGTCGACGTGCATGGCGTCGACACGCCGGTGGGGCGCCTGGGCGGCCGGCTGACGGGGACCTACGTGCTCGACTCCAAGATCCAGACCGCGCCGGGCGATCCGTTCATCAGCAACCTGGGGCGCTTCGTTACCGATGGCGTGGTGCAGCGCTGGCGCCACACCATCACGTTCGACTGGGACCGCGGCCCGTTCTCGGCCAGCCTGTCGAACACGTTCTCGTCGTCGTACGAAGACCAGAACTCGGCGATCAACACCGACGACGGCAGCGTGGTGGCGCCGAACCACGTGGCGTCGTATTCGCTGTGGGACATGTCGGCCGCCTGGCAGGCGAGCCGCGCGCTGAAGATCCGCGCCGGGGTGCAGAATATGTTCGATCGCAGCCCGCCGTATTCGAACCAGGCGTATCACTTCCTGTCTGGTTACGACCCGACCTACACGGACCCGCGCGGCCGCCGCTTCTATGCCAGTGCGAATTACGCGTTCAAATAAGGAGATCCGATGTTCAAGCCGCTGCGCAAGCCGAGCATTGCCATGTTGTTGGCCCTCACCAGCCTGATGGCCGCCGCGCAGACGCTTGAAAAGGTGCCCGAGGAACCGGTGGCGTCGCGCGCGCCGCTGCCGGCGGCCAAGGGGTCCCTGGTGATCATCGGCGGCGGCCTGCGTGCCGACAATGCCGACGTCTGGCAGAAGATCGTCAGCCTGGCCGGCGGCAAGGGCGCCCGCATCGCCGTGTTCCCGTCCGCCTCGGGCACGCCCGAGCGGGCCGCGGCCACCAGTATCGCCTACCTGAAGAAATACGGCGCCGAAGCCTTCGCGGTGCCGGTGGCGCAGCGGCTTGCCAACAGCGACTACCGCAAGGCGGCGGACGACGCGGCGCTGGCCGAAAAAATCCGCAAGGCCGACGGCGTGTATTTCGCCGGCGGCGACCAGGCCCGCATCACGCAGGCGCTGATCCGCGAGAACGGCACGCGCACGCGGGCGCTCGAGGCGATCTGGGACCTGTACCGCCGCGGCGGCGTGGTGGCCGGCACCAGCGCCGGCGCGGCGATCATGAGCAGCACGATGTTCTACCGGCCGGAGGCGATCCTGGCCATGCTGCGCGGCGGCGTCAAGGAAGGGCAGGAGATTGCTCCCGGCCTGGGCTTCATCGGCGACGACGTGTTCGTCGACCAGCACCTGCTGGTGCGCGGCCGCTTTGCCCGGATGATCCCGGTCATGCTGGCCAAGAACTACAAGCTGGGCCTCGGTGTCGACGAGGACAGCGCGATGGTCATCAATGCCCAGCGCGAAGTGGAAGTCATCGGCTACACGGGGGCGCTGCTGATGGATCTGTCGCTGGCGGTGACGGATACCAGCAAGCCCGATTTCAACGTCAGCAACGTGCGCATCAGTTACCTCGACCGGGGCGACAAGTTCAACATCATCACGCAAAGCTTCACGCCGTCGCCGGACAAGGCGGGTGGCCGGATCGACCCGGCCCGCACGGCGCTGCGCGGGGCAGTGTTCAGCAACGACATCCTCGGCAACAGCGCGGTGGTCAGCCTGATGGAGCGGCTGATCGACAGCGACCAGGCAGAGGCAATCGGCATCGCCAGTGGCGATCCGCGCTCGACCACGCCGGAGGTCGGTTTCGAGTTCCGCTTCACCAAGACGCCGGAAACGGTCGGCTACCTCTCCAATACCGTCGATGCCTATTCGGTGCTCAACGTGCGGCTCGACATCCGGCCGATCGACATACCAAGGCCGCTGTATAAATACCGCTGAGGAAAGATGCTGAGAAGTGATGCTGAAAAGCACCGCTGAGAAGCACGTCTGAAAATTTCCTTTTTGCAATTCGATGACGCCTTCAATGATAATTTAAAAATAATTGAATCCGCCCGGCGCGCCGGTGCGTATAAGCCACGCTGTCCCACAACATAAAGGGGAATATCGTGGTCAAACTGATTCAACGTTCGTTACCCGCAGTACTGCCGTTGGCACTTGCGCTGCTGTCGTCGCCGGTGTCGGCATCGAGCCACCGCGAAGCACCGTTCATCGCCGGCATGCCGCGCGCCGATGCGACGGACTTCTACATGTTCCGCAGCTATGAACCCGGCCGCGAGAAATTCGTGACGCTGGTGGCCAACTACCTGCCGCTGCAGGATGGCTATGGCGGGCCGAACTACTTCCAGCTCGATCCGAACGCGCTCTACGAGATCCACGTCGACAACAACGGCGACGCCAAGGAGGACATCACCTTCCAGTTCCGCTTCGCCAGTACCAACAACAATGATTCGTTCGTGGTCGGCGGCAAGAAGGTGCCGATCCCGCTGGTGATCAACGGCGGCGCCATCAACGATGTCAACCCGCCGGGCCTGAACGTGCGCGAGACCTACACGGTGAACGTGGTGCGCGGCGACCGCCGCACCGGCACGCGCGAACGCATCGCCAACCCCAGCGGGGCGAAGGTGTTCGACAAGCCGGTCGACAATATCGGCAACAAGGCCATTCCCGACTATGCCGGCTATGCTGCGCGCCATGTGTACGACGTGACGCTGCCCGGCTGCGATACCCCGGCGCGCGTGTTCGTCGGCCAGCGCAAGGATTCGTTCGCCGTCAACCTGGGCGAAACGTTCGACCTGGTCAACTACAAGTCGCCGGCGGTGGAATTCGACGCGAACGCCGAGCGCAGCGCCCGCGACGACCTGGCGGACAAGAACGTGACCACGATCGCCATGGAAGTGGCCGCCAGCTGCCTGGTGGCGCCGGGCGGTGCCGATCCCGTCATCGGCGGCTGGACCACCGCCAGCGTGCCGCAGGCGCGCGTGGTCAACCCGGTGCCGTTCAACACCAACAACGCCACCAAGGAGGGCGGCGCGTGGGCGCAGGTGTCGCGCCTGGGCATGCCGCTGGTGAACGAGGTGGTGATCGGCCTGAAGGACAAGGACCGCTTCAACCATAGCCGCCCCAGCGGCGACACCCAGTTCCTCGCCTACGTGACCAACCCCACCTTGCCCGCGCTGGTGGAAACGCTGTTCGCCGGCGCCGGCGTGAAGGCGCCCACCAACTTCCCCCGCAATGACCTGGTGACTGTGTTCCTGACCGGGGTGGCGGGCCTGAACCAGCCGGCCAAGGTGACGCCGTCGGAAATGCTGCGGCTGAACACGTCGATCGCGGCCTTGCCGAAAGGCTCGCAGAAGCGCCTCGGCGTGATCGATGGCGACAATGCCGGCTTCCCGAACGGCCGCCGGCCCGGCGACGACGTGGTGGATATCGAGCTGCGCGTGGCGATGGGCAAGCTGTGCACGCTGAACCTGGGCTGCGCACCGGCCAGTGCGCCGTCCGGCGCGATCCGGTTCACCGATGGCGCGTTCCTGGACGACAGCGTGTTCGACAGCGCCTTCCCCTACCTGACCACGCCGCTCCCGGGTTCGCCGCAAGCGGTGGCGTCGCGGCGCTGAGGAGACCATCATGAAAACGGCTTTTATCCTGGTGAGCCTGCTGCTCGCCGGTTGCGGAGGCGGCAGCGGTGATTCGTTTGCCGGCGCGGCCCCGGCCGCTTCCACGCCGGCCCCGGCCCCCGTCACCATGGCGGATGCCTTTTTCTCCAGCGTGCAGGGCCTGCTGGGCCGCGATGCCGACAGCGAACCAGTGGCGGTCGACGGCGTGGCAACACCGGCCGAAGGCCTGGAACCGCAACCGTTGAACTGAGCCGGAGCATGCCGTGAAACGCATCATTGCAAGCGCAGTACTGGCGCTGCTGCCCCTGGCACAGGGGGCGGCGGCGCCGCGCACACCGGCTTCCGGCAGCGAAGTGGTCACCGAACTGCCGCGGCAGGACGATGGCCTGCGCGCACTGCGCGCCGCCGTGGCGGCCGCACCGCACGACCCGGTGCCGGCCCTGGCGCTGGCCCGGCGCTACGTGCTGCTGGGCCGCGCCAGCGCCGACCCGCGCTATTACGGGCAAGCCCAGGCGGTGCTGGCACCGTGGTGGGACCGGCCCGATGCGCCGAATGCGGTGCGGCTGCTGCGCGCGACGCTGCTGCAGAACAGCCACCATTTCAGCGAGGCGCAAGCCGAGCTGCGCCAGGTCGTGGCCGCCGATCCCCGCGCTGCCCAGGCCTGGCTGACATTGGCCACGGTGCAGGCGGTGCAGGGCGACACGGCCGGCGCCATCGCCAGCTGCGGCCGGCTGTCGTCGCTGGCCGGCCAGCTGGAGACGTTTGCCTGCCTGGCCGTGGCCAGTGCCAATACCGGCCGCATGCGCGGCGCCGAACAGTTGCTGGCGCTCGGCCTGGAGCGCGAGGGCGAAGGCAATGCGGCGCCGGAGATCAGGACCTGGGCGCTGACGATGCTGGCGGAACTGGCGGCACGGCGCGGCGATGCGCCGGCGGCGCAAAGCCGCTTCGCCGCCGCTCTGCGCGTGGCGCCCGCCGACAGCTACCTGCTGGGTGCCTATGCCGACTTCCTGCTCGACCGGGGCCGCGCGGCGGAGGTGCCGGCACTGCTGAAAGCGCATCACCGCAACGATGCCCTGCTGCTGCGCCATGCGCTGGCGCTGCAGGCGCTCGGCAGGCGCGAGGCGCTGGCCCCGGTGCGCGCCGAACTGCAGGCGCGCTTCGACGCGGCGGCACTGCGCGGCGACGCGGTGCACCTGCGCGAACAGGCCCGCTTCACACTCCACCTGCGCGGCGATGCCCGGGCCGCCCTGGCGCTCGCCCGGCGCAACTGGCAGGTGCAGAAGGAGCTGGCCGATACCCGCATCCTGCTCGAAGCGGGGCTGGCCGCACGCGACACGGTGGCACTGCAACCGGTACTGCGCTGGATCCGCGCGCAGGGGCTGCAGGACGTGGCCGTGGCACGGCTGGCGGAGCAGGCATCATGAAGACCATCGTGGCGCTGCTGTTCTGGTTGCTGATGGCACCGGCCTTCGCGCACAAGCCCAGCGACAGCTACCTGACCCTGCGCGTGGACGGCAATCGTATCGAAGGCCGCTGGGATATCGCACTGCGCGACCTCGACCTGGCACTGGGCCTCGACGGCGATGGCGACGGCCGGCTCACGTGGGACGAGCTGCGCGCCCGGCACGGCGCGATCGAGGCCTATGCGTTGTCCCGGCTGAGCATTGCCGCCGGCGGCGCGCCATGCCTGCTTTCCGCCGGCAGCCAGCAGGTCGACACGCACACGGATGGCGAGTACACCGTGCTGCCGCTGCATGGCACCTGCGCCGTCGTGCCGACCGGGCTGACCATCGCCTACCGGCTGTTCGGCGACGTGGATGCGCAGCACCGCGGCCTGCTGAAGATCGACGATGGCAGGGGTGATGGTACCGACACGCGCACGGCCATCCTCGGCGGCGAGCGGCCGGTCCAGATGGTGCCGCTGGCGCAGGCGGATGCGGTACAACAATTCCTCGCCTACGCCCGGCACGGCACATGGCATATCTGGATCGGCTACGACCACGTGCTGTTCCTGGTCTCGCTGCTGCTGCCGGCGGTGCTGGTACGGCGCGATGGCAGCTGGCAGCAGGTGCCGGCATTCCGCGCCGCCGCCACGGACGTGCTCAAGACGGTGACCGCGTTCACGCTGGCCCACTCGCTCACGCTGGCGCTGGCCGCGCTCGGCATGGTGGCGCCGCCGTCACGCTGGGTCGAGTCGGCGATTGCCGCTTCCGTTGCCATCGCCGCGCTGAACAATGTCTGGCCGGTGATGCCGGGGCCGCGTTGGGCGGCGGCGTTCCTGTTCGGCCTGGTCCACGGTTTCGGCTTTGCCGGCGTGCTGGCCGATCTCGGCCTGCCGCGCGGCGCGCTGGCGGCTTCGCTGTGCGGTTTCAACCTGGGCGTCGAGCTGGGCCAGCTGGCGATCGTGGCCGTCGTGCTGCCGCTTGCTTTCGCCTTGCGCAGCACGCGGGCCTACCGCCGCGTGCTGCTGCCCGCCGGCTCGCTGGCCATCGCCCTGGTCGCTTTCGTGTGGCTGGGCGAGCGCGCCTTCGACCTTCCCCCGTTGTCATTCCAGTTTCCGGGAGCGTGAGCATGTTGCGAACCATCGTCACCGCGGGCTGCATGCTCGCGGCGGGAGCCAGCGCGACCGCCGAACCCGGCCTGCCGGTCGTGCAGGTGCTCGGGCAGCGCGACAGCATTGCCGATGCCGCCAGCGCCGGCAGCGTGGGCGCGGCGGAGATCGCCGCCCGGCCGCTGCTGCGCACCGGCGAGCTGCTCGAATTCGTGCCGGGCCTGGCCGTCACCCAGCACAGCGGCGACGGCAAGGCCAACCAGTATTTCCTGCGCGGCTTCAACCTGGACCACGGCACGGATTTCGCCACGTTCGTCGACGGCATGCCCGTCAACATGCGCAGCCATGCGCACGGCCAGGGCTACACGGACCTGAATTTCCTGATCCCCGAACTGGTCCAGCGCATCGATTACCGCAAGGGACCCTATGCCGCGCAGGACGGCGACTTCGCCTCGGCCGGCAGTGCGCGCATCGCGCTGGCCGACGAGCTGCCGGGCAGCGCCGCTAACACGGCCAGCATCACGGCCGGCCCGCATGGCTACCGGCGCGCGCTGGTAACCGGCACGGCGGCGGAAACCGGCGCGGACCGGCTGCTGTATGGCCTGGACGTGCAGCGCAACGACGGGCCGTGGACAGTGCCGGAGGACGTGCGGCGCATCTCCGGCCTGCTGCGCTGGAGCGGTGGCGGTGCCGACGACGGCTGGAACGTGACGGCGCTGGCTTACCGCAACCGCTGGAATGCCACCGACCAGGTGCCGCTGCGGGCGGTGGCCGGTATCGGCCGTTTCGGCAGCCTCGATCCCACCGACGGCGGCCGCGCCTCGCGCTACAGCATGTCCGCCGGGCGGCATGGCCCGTGGGGCGGCGGGCGCGTGGAACTGAACGCCTGGGCGGTGCGCTCGATGCTGGACCTGGTGAGCAATTTTACTTATGCGCTCGACCGGCCTGAGGAGGGCGACCAGTTCCGCCAGAGCGAGCGGCGCACGATGCTGGGCGGCGATGCCACCTGGACCTGGCAGGACACGCTCGCAGGCCTGGATTTGCACAACCGGGCCGGCGTGCAGGTGCGCAGCGACCGGCTGTCGCCCGTGGGGCTGTACACGACCGTGGCGCGCCGCACCACGGCCATCGTCCGCGAAGACCGGGTGCGCGAGACCAGTGCCGGCGTGTTTGCGGAGACGTCGATACAGTGGACACCCTGGCTGCGCACGGTGGCCGGGGTGCGCGGCGACGCCTACCGCTTCGACGTAAACGGCCGCCGGGCCGAGGCGACGATCGCGACACCGAAACTGTCCGTCATCGCCGGGCCGTGGCGCGACACGGAACTGTTCTTCAACGCCGGGCATGGTTTCCACAGCAACGATGCGCGTGGCGTGGTGGACGGCGTCACGCCGCTGGTGCGCACCCGGGGTGTCGAGGCCGGCATGCGCAGCACGCTCGTCTCGGGACCGGCGCATCGGCTGACGACATCGCTGGCGGCATGGCGCCTGTCGAGCGGCTCCGAACTGGTCTACGTGGGCGATGCCGGCACCACGGAACCGAGCCGCGCCAGCCGGCGCCACGGCATCGAATGGAACACGCAGTGGACCGGCGGGCCGCTGCGGGTCGACCTGGACCTGGCAGTATCGCGGGCCCGCTACACGCAGCCGGCGGAAGAGGGCGACCGCGTGCCGGGCGCGCTGGAGCGCATGGCCTCGCTGGACGTGCACTACGCGCCGCAGGGCGGGCCGTGGTCCGGCGGCTTCAACGTGCGGCACCTGGGGCCGCGTGCCCTGGCCGAAAGCGGCGCCGTGCGCTCGCGTGCCGCCACGCTGGCCGCGGCCCGTATCGCCTACCGGTTCAACCCGCGCCTGCAGCTGGCGCTCGACGTGTTCAACCTGTTCGACCGGCAGGCCAGCGATATCGAGTATTACTACGCCTCGCGGCTGCCGGGCGAGCCAGAAGCGCGCGACGACGTGCATTTCCACCCGGTCGAGCCGCGTACCGCGCGGCTGGCGCTGAATTACGCGTTCTGAACCAGGCCTTCTGAACTACGCCTTCTGAACCACGCGTTCCGGGTTATGCCATCCGGATCAGCCGTCCGACTGCGGCACGCTAACCCAGGCGCCCTTGTACAGCACCGGCCCGGTGGGGCCGTTCGGGTTCGGCGAGCCGCCCTTCGGTTCCAGGCTGACCGCCAGCACCGCCACGTCGCTGCCCAGCGCCCGGTCGCTGAGCGCGATGGTGGCCGTGCCCCGTGCGTCGAGGATGCCCAGCGAACGCGGCGTGCCGGCCCGCGTGATGGCCCACAGTTGCAGCGTGCGGTCGTCGGGCACCGGCGTGCCGCCCACGGTGCGCACCGCGATCACGCGGTTGGCGCGGTCCGCCGTAACCAGCAGCGCAGCCTGGGCGCGTTCGTCCGTCAGCGCGGCGAAGGTGTCGATGCGCGGTGCCGGCTGCTGCACCGCCAGCACGACGGCCAGTGCGATGGCGGTCGCCGTCGAGGCGCCGGCCAGCATGCGCCACGACCGCAACGGATCGCCTTTCCAGAACTGCCACCAGCGCGGTGCCGCCTCCAGGTGCAGGCGGCGCTCGATGGCGCGCCATACATGGGCGCCGGGCGTCTGCGGCGGCGCGAACTCGGCCAGCGGCACCAGGCGTTCCCGCCAGGCCGCCACGGTACTGCGCAGCGCCGCGTCGCCGTGCAGCCAGCCCTCGAAGCGGCGCCGGGCGCCGCCCTTCAGCGTGCCGAGCACGTATTCGGCGGCCAGGCGGTCGCACAGGTCCGGGTAGTCGCGGTGGTTCATGGCGCCTCCGCCCGTGCCAGGCACGCTTTCAGCCGGTCGAGGCCGCGGCGGATCCAGGTCTTGACCGTGCCGAGCGGCAGCGCCAGCTGCTGCGCCACTTCGCCATGGGACAGGTCATGGAAGAACGCCAGGCCGATCGCCTGCTGGTGCCGGCGTTCCAGCGTGGCCATGCAGTGCGCCAGGGCCTGCGCCTCGGCGGAGCGCTGCAGCGTTTCGGCCGGGCCGGGGCCCGGTTCTGCCAGCGCGGCGATCACTTCGCTGTCGAAGCTGTCGCCATCGAGTTCCACCGGCTGCTCCTGGCGGCGCCGGATGTCGAGCGCCTTGTTGCGCACGATCGTCGTCATCCATGTCATGGGCGCCGACAGCGCCGCCTGGTAGGTGCCGGCCGCGTGCCAGATCGCCACGTAGCCATCCTGCACCGCCTCCTCGGCCAGTTCGCGTTTGTGCAGGATGCGCAGCGCGAAGCCGAACAGCTTGGGGGCAGTGGCGTCGTACAGCGTGCGAAACGCCTGGGCATCGCGGCGCGCGGCGGCCAGCAGCAGGCCGTGCAGGTGATCAGGACTGGCGGGGGTGTCGTAGGGCACGGGGCTCGGTGGCTGGCATATTGTAACGACAGGTTATCGTGCTTTGTCCTGCCGGGCAAGAACAGCCGGCGCCACGGCCGCCACGGTTAAAATGGCCGCCTCTCATTCCGACCGGAGCTTTGCATGCGCGCTTTCTTCCTTGCCGGCCTGGCCTGCCTCGTTTCGGCAGGTGCCGCCCTTGCCGCGGTACCTGCCCAACCCGCCGGGCAACCCGCCACGGTGCGCGTCGACTACATCCACAGCGGCAATGCGCTGTCCGAACAGTATGCGATGGACCGCGTGCTGATCGAGCCGTTGCCGTGGCCGGGCGACATGACGCGCACGCTGGACGACACCGACCGCGGCATCAACCGCGTCGAAGTGGTCGATGCGAAGACCGGCAGGCTGCTGTATTCGCGCGGCTTTTCCACCGTGTTCGGGGAGTGGAAAAGCACGGACGAGGCCGCGAAGATGACGCGCGCATTCGGCGAATCGGTGCGTTTCCCCAAGCCCGACGTGCCGGTCAAGGTGCGCATCCTGAAACGGGACGAAAGAAATCAGTTCTCGGTCGTGTGGACGGCCGATGTCGACACCGATGCGAGTGACGTCGTGCGCCGGCAGCCGCCGGCGCCGGCCAAGCCGATTCCCCTGCGGGTCAGCGGCCCGTCGCCGCAGAAGGTGGACCTGCTGATCCTGGGCGACGGCTACACGCAGGCAGAGCTGGGCAAGTTCGAGGCCACGGCAAAGCGGCTGGCCGACTACCTGTTTACCGTGTCGCCGTTCAAGGAGCGCGCGCAGGATTTCAACGTGTGGGGCCTGGCCGTGCCCACCACCGAATCGGGCGTGAGCCGGCCGTCGACCGGCACGCACCATGCATCGGCGCTGAACACGCGCTACGACATCTTCGGCAGCGAGCGCTATGTTCTGACGACGGACAACCGCGCACTGCGCGACCTCGCCCAGCATGCGCCGTATGAATTCATCGAAATCCTCGTCAACAACGACACCTATGGCGGCGGCGGCATCTATGGCCAGTTCAGCACCGCGGCCGCGAACAACGACTGGGCCAATTACCTGTTCGTGCACGAGTTCGGCCATCACTTTGCCGGGCTGGCGGACGAGTACTACACGTCGCCGGTGGCCTACCAGTCGAGCGCGGAGCGCCCGGAACCGTGGGAGCCGAACGTGACAGCATTGCACGACCCGGCCAACGTCAAGTGGCAGCGTTTCGTCAGGCAGGGCACGCCGCTGCCGACGCCGTGGCCGAAAGCGCAATATGAAGCGCATTCGCGCGAATACCAGAAGGTGCGCGCGCAACTGCGCAAGGATGGCCGGCCCGAATCCGAAATGAGCAAGCTGTTCACCGAGGATCTTGCGTGGACCGGTGCGCTGTTCTCGAAGGCGCCGCATGCCAGAACGATCGGCGCATTCGAAGGTGCCAACTACGAGGCAAAGGGCTATTACCGCTCGCAGCAGCAATGCCTGATGTTCGACCGCAGCGAGGCGTTTTGCGCCGTGTGCGCCGAAGCAGTGGGACAGACGATCGACCTGTATTCGCGGCCGGGCCACTGAGCCAAGATAGTAAGAAAAGCAAGCAAATGTTTCAATGTACGGTATCGCACAGAGGATAGCGCCTGGAAACTTTATTCTGATTACGTCGCAGAACAAAACGCATTCAAATAAAACCACTGGAAAGGTGTCAATCATGAACAAACTGCTCGCAACCCTGATCGCCGGCGTCTTTGCAACCGCTGCCTACGCCCAGTCCAACGATGTTGCCAAGGCACAGACCGAAGCGCAGCACGACATCGCCAAGGCCCAGGAAAAACAGGCCAAGAAAGTGGCCAATGCGGACGAGGATGTCGCGAAAGCCCAATCCAAGGCCAACGAGAAAGTCGCCAAGGCCCAGGCCAAAGCCAACAAGGAACACCTGAAGGCCGGCGAAAAAGTCGCTGACGCCGATCCGGAAGACCGCCTGAAAACCGAAGCCAAGGCCGACAAGAAAATCGCCGCCGCCGACGCCAAGGCCGCCAAGAAAGTCGCCAAGGCCGATGCCAAGGTAGCCGAAGAAGTGGTTGAAGCCGACAAGGAAAAAGCCCTGGCCGCCGCCAAGACCAACGAAGCCATCGCCAAGGCCAACGCCGACGTGAAGAAGGAAGCTGCCAAGCACTAAGCTAACAGCCACGCACGTGCAATAAGCGTGCAATAAGCGTAGAACGGCCGAGTCCGTGTCACGGTGCCAGGCACCATGACACGGACTCGGCCGTTCTTGCGCCGGTGCTT
>DASVVD010000220.1:0-4332 GCA_036386715.1 Pseudoduganella sp. | reverse complement strand
CCGGTTCCTGAGCGGCGTTAAATCTTTCGATTTTTCAAGCCGGCACAATCCTCTCCGAGTTCAACGATACGGAGCAGGACATGGATAAGCTGGAGTTTCACACCTCGAAAGAAGCCGCTTGGCGTAGCCGCTTGCTCCGGCATGCGCAAAGCGGCAAGACTATCGCTGCCTTCTGCCGGGATGAATCGGTGTCGACGGCCAGCTTCCATACTTGGCGGTCAAAGCTGGCCGCCGCCAGCGGCCACCCGGCCAATCTTACACAGCCAGCAGCATTTACTTCGATACCGGTGTAATAGGTTGGCATGGAAGGTCGAGCAGACTTCGGCATTGACGTTCCCGAGTTTGAGCATTAGGCGCGAGGCTATCCAGTCCCTCGACAAAGCCCTTTTGATAATCCACTTTGTTCGTCGGGTCTGATCGCAATGCGAGATGCCATTGGGCGAAGCTTTTGTCGTCCATCTGGCAGCTCATGATGCGTCGGGAGGTTGCCCGATACGATGCAGCGTCGGATTGAAATGCTGATGCGCATGCGTCTGCGGCCCCATCAAGCGCACCAACAAAGCGGGCGGTTGACAGTTCCTGGCCGATGGCTGAGCCGGCGGCAAGTGACAATGCCAGCATGTAGGAGTATCGAACCGCTTGCGTCATGATTTCTCCATCGCTATTTTTGCCAGTGCTTGAAAGTGCGGCCAGTTGTCCCCGCAATTCTTCTGCATGTCCCTTCCATTCCGATTCTGCTTGGCGGGCTTCGGTAGCCGAAGCACGCGCCTTTTTGACATCCTCCCTCGCTGCGGAGAGCTCGATCGACATCATTTCGAAGCGCCCTTGTGCCGCCTCGACACGCACCGCAGCCTTGTTCAGCTCTTGCGAGAGAGCCTCAACCTGCCCGAATAGCTTTGCGCTTCTGGCTTACTCCGCGTCGACACGTTCAGCGTAGGCGTCTCGCTGCGCGATCGCCACGCTGGCTTGACGTTCAGCCTCCACCTGACCGGCGCGTGCTTGCTCCAGCTGCTTTTGTACAGCAGCATAGCTTGCTTCCAATTTGTCTGCTTGCTCGTGTGTAACTGCGCTCTGACAAGGGAGGCGCGCAGATGGTCGCATTCGGCACGTTGTTGCGCTTCGGCGGGCTTGGCTGCAATCGCGGCCTCCTGCAGTTGTTGAGCTTGGCCTTTTGCCTCGGCTACAGCATCCAGCAGTTTGCCATTGGCATCTTCCATCTGAGCATTCTCGCCAGCGAGCTGCTCATTTTCCCGGACCAGATCACTAATCGTTTCCGTCGCTACATCGAGCTTTTCTTGGAGTTCCTGCCTAGCGCGGGAGACTTCATAGCCCAGATTGCCTTGGAGAGTTTTCTGCAAGGCAGTGGTCAACACTATGCCGGTTTCGACTTCCGGGTTGTTTGCCTCCCAGACCCGGAGCATGACCTGAATCGTCCCCGTACTGCCTGCGCCGTGCTCTGCCCGGATTTGTCGGGTCGTGGGCCGCTTCCGTGACCGCGGAGCCGCTCACGGGAAAGTGCGGTCCGCAAAACAAAGCGCCCGGCCAGACTGCGCACACAGCCTGGCCGGGCGTCGGTTCACAGCAGTGAAACGGCAAGGCCTTGTATCCTTCGACGGGACAGAATAATTCTACCTCCTGGAAATAAATAGTTCAATAAGGAAATTTCAGCGCACCACGCCAGGCATGGTGATCGTTGTATTTTCGCAACGATGATGGTCTTGCGCACCCGCTATGCCGGAATTCCTTGCCGGCTGTGCACCGCCTGACCGGTGGACGTACTGCAGTAGCGCAGCGTTTGCTACCGGGAGTCGCACGGGGAGCCATCGGAAACGATCAACCGGCTGAGTTTTCCGTGGAAAACCGCTCATGTGCGTAGGAAAATCGGCGCAAGGTCATCATCATGGCTGCCGGCGGGCCCGCGCATTGCAGATTGCACCGCCATCAATACATCAAAGGAGACAGCTTCATGCCCCAGCGCCACGCCAGCCCATCCCTCGCCACCGGCCACCCGGCAGTGTTACCCGGCCGCCTGCGCCGGGGCGTGCTTGCCGCCGCGCTTGCCGCCGGCCTGGCCCAGGCGGCGCCACAAGGGGCGGGCGCGCAGGATCCGACGGTCTACCAGCGCATCGGCGAGGTTGCCAGCCACCTGGCCGCGCCGCCGGCCGATGCCCGGCCGATGATGCGCTGGTGGTGGTTCGGCCCGGCTGTCGAGAAAAAACAGCTGGCGTATGAAATCGGGCGGATGAAGGAAGGCGGTATCGGCGGCGTGGAAATCCAGGCGGTCTATCCGATGGCGCTGGACGATCCGTCGCGCGGCGTGAAGAACCTGCCGTTCCTGTCGCCGGAACATCTCGATGCGCTGCGCTTCGCCAACGAGACGGGCCGCGAAGCGGGCCTGCGCGTGGACCTGACGCTGGGCAGCGGCTGGCCGTTCGGCGGGCCGCATATCGGCATCACGGACGCGATCGGCAAGATGCGCGTGGTGCCGGTCGAGGTGCCGGCCGGCGCCGTGAGCTACCCGGCGCCGGCGGTGACCGAAGGCGAGAAGATCGAGGCGGTGTTCGTCGGCGCCGGCACGGCCAGGGATTTCGATGCCACGCGGCTGCAGCCCCTGAAGGCCGGCGAGGCAAGGGATGGCCGCGGCAGCGTGGCGGCGAGCGGCGAGCCGCGGGTGGTGGTGTATTACATCGCCAGCCGCTCCGGCATGCAGGTCAAGCGGCCGGCGGTGGGCGGCGAAGGCTTCGTGCTCGACCACATGAGCCGCCGCGCCATCGACAACCACCTGAAGAACGTGGGCGAACCGCTGCTGAAGGCGTTCGGCGACAAGCCGCCCTACGCGATCTTCTCGGACAGCCTGGAAGCCTACGGCAGCGACTGGACCGACAATTTCCTGGAAGAGTTCCAGCGTCGCCGCGGCTACGACCTGCGGCCTTACCTGCCGCTGGTCTACAGCGGCCAGGGTGCCGATGCGCCGGCGCTGCGGCATGACTGGGCACTGACGCAGACCGAGCTGGTGGAGGACAACTACCTGAAGCCGGTCACGGCCTGGGCGCGCCGGCACGGCACGCGGTTCCGCTCGCAGACCTACGGCGAACCGCCGGCATCGCTGTCGAGCTTCCGCCACCTGGATTTGATGGAAGGCGAGGGCGCCCAGTACCGGCAATTCTCGTTCACCCGCCTGGCCTCGTCGGCGGCGCACCTGTACGGCCGGCCGGTGGTGTCGGCCGAAACGTGGACGTGGCTGCACTCGCCGGCGCACACGGCCAGCCCGCTGGACATGAAGGCCGAGGCCGACCGCATGTTCGTGCAGGGGGTCACGCAGATCATCGGCCACGGCTGGCCGTACACGCCGCCGAACGCGCCGGAACCGGGCTACCAGCTTTACGCGGCGGCGGTGTTCAACCACCACCAGCCGTGGTACATGGTGATGCCCGAAGTGAGCAGCTACCTCACCCGTGTCAGCTACCTGCTGCGCCAGGGAGAACCGGCCAACCAGGTGGCCGTGCTGCTGCCGAACGACGATGTCTACGCGGTGAACCGGCCTGGCAAGACCTCGCTGTCGGCGGAGCTGCCGCAGTTCGTCACGCCCGAACTGGTGCAGCAGATCATGGATACGGGCCACAACCTCGACTACATCGATCCCGAGGCGGTACTGCGCGTGGGCCTGGCGCGCTACCCGGTGCTGGTGATGCCGAACGTGACGCGCCTCGCGCCGGAGGTGCTCGCCAGGCTGGACGCGTATGTCAAGGGAGGCGGGCGCATCATCACGATCGGCGCCACGCCGTCGCTGGCGCCGGGCTTCAAGGATGCGCAGCGCATCACCGCCGCGGTCAGGCGGGCATCCGCCGCGCTCTTCGCAAGCGGCCGCAACGTGACCGCCATCGGCAAGGACACGGAGCTCGGCGGCGCGCTGCAGGCGGTACTGCCCGGCGACATCCGCCTCTCCGCGGCACAGAACCGTGTCAGCTTCGTGCGGCGCAAGCTGGCCGATGCCGACATTTATTTCATTGCCAATACCAGCAACGAACCCGTGAACGCCAGCCTGGCATTCCGCCAGCCGCGCCGCCATGCGACCCGGCTCGATCCGGACACCGGCAGGCTGACGCAGTCGGCGCTGGCGCCGGCGCTCGCGCTGGCGCCGTATGAATCGGTGGTGTATGTGATGAGCGATGCGCCGCTGCAGGGGGCCGCGCCGGCGCCGGCGCAGGGCGAAGCGGCCTTGGCGGCCGATCTGTCGACCGGCTGGCAGGTGCGCTTCCCTGACCGGGCGCCCGCCATGCTGGACAGGCTAGCGTCATGGACCGACAACCCGGCGACCCGCTATTTTTCCGG
>DASVVD010000219.1:0-17822 GCA_036386715.1 Pseudoduganella sp. | reverse complement strand
GCCCGACCTGGAACGGGGCCGCATGGCGCTCGCCCAGTATGCCTGCCACGCCTGCCATACGATTCCCGGCGTGACCGGGCCCGAGACGTTCGTGGGGCCACCGCTCGAGGGCCTGTCGCAGCGCAAGTACGTGGCCGGCATCCTGCCCAATTCGGCGGACAACCTGGTGCGCTGGATCCGTGCGCCGCAGGCCGTGCATCCGCAATCGGCGATGCCCGACCTGGGCGTGTCGGAACGCGACGCGCGCGACATGGCCGCTTACCTGCTCAGCAAGCCCTAGGCACCGGATCCGTGGCGCGGGAGCGCCGCAGCGCCGCTCAGTGGCTTAGTGGCTCAGCTGCTTCTGCGTCTGGTACAGCCTTGCATAGGAGCCGCCCTGCGCCAGCAGCGCTTCGTGCGTGCCGGTTTCGGCGATCGTGCCGGCGCTCATGACCACGATGCGGTCGGCATTCTCGATGGTCGACAGCCGGTGCGCGATGACGACCGTGGTGCGGCCTTGCATCAGCCGTTCCAGCGCGGCCTGTACCTGGCGTTCCGATTCGGTGTCGAGCGCGCTGGTGGCCTCGTCGAGGATCAGGATCGGCGCATCCTTGTACAGCGCGCGCGCGATCGCCAGCCGCTGCCGCTGGCCGCCGGACAGCCGCAGGCCGTTCTCGCCGACCTCGGTGGCATAGCCCTGCGGCTGGCGCACGATGAATTCATGCGCATAGGCGGCCTGCGCCGCGGCCTCGATGCGGGCCTGGTCCGGCGCCGGGTCGCCGTAGGCGATGTTGGCGGCGAGCGTGTCGTTGAACAGCACCACGTCCTGGCTCACCAGGGCGATCTGGGCGCGCAGGTCCGCCAGGCGGTAGTCGCGCACGTCCACCCCATCGAGCAGGATGCGGCCGTCCGTCACGTCGTAGAAGCGCGGCAGCAGGCTGGCGAGCGTGGTCTTGCCGCTGCCGGAACCGCCGACCAGCGCCACGGTTTCGCCAGCCCGGATAGTGAGCGAAACACCGTTCACTGCCGGCGCGGCGTCCGGGTCGCCGGCCGCATAGCGGAAGCTCACCGACGCCAGCTCGATGTGGCCGCTGGCCCGGTCCAGCGCGCGGGCGCCATCATCCATCTCGGCCGGCGCGTCGATCAGGCCGAACACCGACTTCGCCGCCGCCAGGCCGCGCTGCAGCGGCTCGTTGATCTTGGTGAGGTTCTTGATCGGCGACTGCATCGCCGCCAGCGCGACAATGAACGCCACGAACGCACCCGGCGTCAGTGCGTCCGCCTGGGCACGCAGCATGGCGAAATAAATCACGGCGGACAGCGTGGCGCCGAGCAGCATCATGATGATGCCCGAGTTCATGGCCGACGTGGCGGCGTGCTTCACGGCCAGCTGGCGGTTCAGCTTCACGACGTCGTCGAAGCGGCGCTGCTCGTATTGCTGGCCACCGAAAATCTTTACCACGCGCTGGCCGCCGATGCTTTCGTCGAGCACGCGGGTCAGCTCGCCCATGGCCTGCTGTGCGCTTTCGGACAGGCGGCGCATGCGCCGGCCGGCGAACGTCACCACGGCAGCCACGAACGGCAGCAGGACCAGGCAGAACAGGGCCAGCTGCCAGTCTTTCGTGAACAGCGTGACCACGTAGCCGATCGCAAGGACGGAATCGCGCACCGCCACGTTGATCACGTTCAGCCCCGCCTGCGACACCTGGTTGGCATCGAAAGTCACGCGCGACAGCGTGGTGCCTGTCGAGGACTGGTCGAAATAGCCGGTCGGCAGGCGCAGGATGCGGTCGAACATCTTTTCGCGCAGGTCGGCCTGCACCCGGTTGCTCAACCATGCGGCGCCGTAGTCGCCCGCGAAGCTGCTCACCATGCGCAGGAAGGCCAGCGCCAGGATAACGGCCGGGATCGTCCACAACCCGGCCTGCTCCGTGCTCACGTGCAGCAGGCGGTTGATCCATCCCTTCACCGTGGAGAGCATGTCGCCGCCCACCCCGGCGCCGCTGGCGAGCCCCTCGGGACGCAGCGAGTCCACCACGTTCTGCAGCTGCCCGATCAGCAGGACATCGGTCAGCGAGGCGACACCGACGGCCACCAGGGTGGCGACCATGACACCCGAATAAGGTCTGAATTGCAGCAGCAGGCGGGAATACAGTTGGCGGCTCGACACGTGACGGCAGGGAGTGTTGGGGAAAGGCAGCATTGTACCCGTGATCGATACCCGCATGAAACGCCAGGGCGGCGCCGCGCCGCAGTGACATTATTTGCATGAAATTGCCCCGCACAAGCGTGTCTTGCTGTCAAGAGACTTGTGTGGGAATTCCCGTGTGTCACCGTACCGTCACCCGCAAACCCGCATGGATACGTTGGATTGCATCCGTGCAAGCCCCGTTGTGTTGCACTTTCCATACGAAACGAGCAAACGCATTAAATTGTAAGTCTGTGGGAACCAACTCGGCAGTTCTTGGTCTTATACTCAGATTGCAATTTGCAAAACAAGTTGTATTTTCTTCCACAAGTCAATGAAAGTGAATCAATGAAAACCTTCCTCACTCTCTTTGCATCAGCGGCGCTGACACTATCGGCTGCCGCGCATGCGGAAACGCCGCCGTCGTCCCTGACCGAAGGGTTCGACAATATCGAGTCGCTGGGCGGCTGGGTACTGGGCGGCGGCTCGACTGGCTGGTTCCAGGGCAATGCAGGCATCTTCGCAGCCCAGTCGGGCGCAGCAGGTTCCTATATCGCGGCCAACTTCAATGTTGCCGATACCACCAATGTCATCGACAGCTGGCTGATCACCCCGGAATTCACGGTAACGGGCGCCACCCGCCTGACGTTCTACACCCGCGACGGTGCCGAGGAAGGTTTCAACGACAATCTGCAGGTCCTGTTCAGCTCGGGCAGCGGCACCGCCGCGGCCGGCTTCACCACCTCGCTGGTCTCGCTCAGCGGCGTGGCCTATCCCGATGGCTGGACCCAGTACAGCGTCGACCTGGGCGCATTCGGTGCCGCTACCGGCCGCGTCGGCTTCCATTACACCGGCGACTACGCGACCGCGAACTACATCGGCATCGACAGCGTGGCGATCGCCGCCGTGCCAGAGCCATCCACCTGGCTGATGCTGGGCCTGGGCCTGGGCGCCGTGGGCTTTGCCGCCCGCCGCAGCCGCCGCGCCGCCGCCGGCGCCGGCCTGGCGCTGGCCGCATTGGGCATGTCGCAAGGCGCGATGGCCAACGAAGTGTCGAAAGACCAGGGCCTGGTCGTCGTGCGCGATGCCGAGACCGGCGCGCTGCGTGCCCCGACCGCCGAGGAATACCGCGCACTGGTGCCGAGCGCCGCCGCGGCGCAGGAAAAGAAATTCGCACGCGGCATCGTTGCCGCACCGAAGGTCACCGTGGCACGCAATGGCACGCGTTCGGCCAGCGTCGCAGACAAGGCCGTGTATTCGGTCGTGACGCGCAATGCCGACGGCTCGCTTGCCGAAGCTTGCGCAACCGGCGAGGAAGCCGCCAATGCACTGGTCAACAATACGCGCACTGCGCAAGCCAAGGAACAACGCTATGAAGCGCAATAACATGAAAAATGTCGCCGCCGCCCTCGCCTTTGCATTCGGCGCCGTGGGTGCCGTGCACGCCGCTGCACCGATCGTCATCGTCAACGCCAACGCCCCCGGCGTAGGCTTCAACGATGCGACGCCGGCCACTCCGGTCGGCGGCAACACGGGCACCACGCTGGGCGAACAGCGCCTGATCGCGTTCACGCACGCTGCCAACCTGTGGGGCGCCAAGCTGCAAAGCTCGGTGCCGATCCGCATCCAGGCCAGCTTCGAACCGCTGACCTGCACCGCCAACAGTGCCACGCTGGGCTCGGCTGGCGCCCTGGAAGTGTTCGCGGACTTCCCGAATGCGCCGAAACCCCATACCTGGTATCCGGCCGCACTGGCGAACAAGCTGTCCGGCGTGGACCAGAACCCGACGGTAGCCGACATCCGCGCGCGCTTCAACTCGCGCCTGGGCCTTGCCGAAAACTGCCTGCCGGGCTCGCCGTTCTACCTGGGCCTCGACAGCAACCATGGCACCGCCACCGACTTCGTGACGGTGCTGCTGCACGAGATGGGCCACGGCCTGGGCTTCCAGAGCTTCACCGACGAGGAAACCGGCGAGTTCTTTGCCGAAACGCCGGCGGTGTGGGACCATTTCATGACGGATAACCGCACCAACACCAAGTGGATCGACCTGTCCGAGGAGGCGCGCGTGGCCAATGCCGTCAGCGGCGATGGCCTGTCGTGGGACGGCCCGAACGTGAATGCCGCCGTGCCGAACGTGCTGGGCCCGCGCGGCCTGGTGGCCTTCAGCGGCCCGCAAGCTGGCAGCGTGGCCGGCGAGCACGCCTTCGGCGAAGCGAGCTTCGGCCCGCGCATCACCGACGCCAACGTGACCGGCCAGATCATGCCGGTGGTGGAGAACCGTACCACCAATACCGGCCTGGCCTGCACGCCGCTGACCGGCGCCAACGCCACGGCCGTGAAGGGCAACGTCGCGCTGGTCGACCGCGGCTCGTGCAACTTCGCCATCAAGGCGGCCAACGTGCAGGCTGCCGGCGCGATCGCCATGATCGTGGCCGACAATGCGCCGGGCGACCCGGCCGGCATGAGCGGCAGCGATCCGACCCTGACGATTCCTTCGGTGCGCATCACCCAGGCCGACGGCGTGGCGCTGAAGGCGGTACTGGCGGCGCGCAGCCGCACGGCTTCCGGCGTGATCGCCAAGCTGGGCTCCGACCCGAGCCAGCTGGCCGGCACCGACAGGCAGAAGCGTATCCTGATGTACACGCCGACCACGTTCTCGCCAGGCTCCTCGGTGTCGCACTACACCACCGCCGCGTCGCCGAACCAGCTGATGGAACCGTCGATCAACGCCGACCTCACGCACGAACTCGTGCCGCCGAAAGACCTGACGCTGCCGCTGCTGAAGGATATCGGCTGGTAATCGCCGACCCTGTTTCGCGCAGGTGAAGGCCGGGCGCTTGCCCGGCCTTTTTTTATGCCGCCGAATCACAGCCGCTGAATCACAGCTACTGAATCACAGCTGCTGAATCACAGCCGATCGACGATACCGCCATCACGCGGCTGTACGAGTGCGCTACTCGGCCTGCGGCAACTTCGCCAGCGTCTGCCGCAGCGGTCCGTTGGCAATCGCCACTTCCGGTGCATCGTGCAACAGGGCCAGGTAACGCTTGCGGAAGCCGTCGTCGATCGCCGGGCGCGGTCCGATCAGTTGCTCGAACGCGCTGCGGAACTGCGCCGCATCGCCCGCTTCGATGGCTTGCGCGTCGTCGAGCCGCTCATCGAGCTCGGCCATCAGGCCGGACAGTTTCAGCAGCCAGGCGAAATGCGGGTGGTTCGTTACCAGCTGCAGGTGCTCCAGCACGCCGCCGACGGCGCCGAAATACTGGGTTTCCACGTCCAGCATGGCCTTGTGCAGGCCGCGGGCATGGCGTGCCAGCGCATTCAGGCTCGCGCGCAGCGATTCATCGGTCATGAGGCTTCCATCCATTGTCAGGGTTCAGATCGTGTCGGCAGTACCGCCATCGACGCGCAGCGCGGCGCCGGTGGTGGCGGAGGCTTGCGGCGAGCAGATGTAGACCACCATGTTCGCCACCTCTTCCGGCAGGGCCACGCGCTGCAGGATCGAACTGGCGCGGTGTTCGCGCACGAACGCGTTGGCCTTCTCGAGCGCCGCGGCGGCGCTTTCGCCCGGCGCCACCATGTGCTGCACGCCTTCGGACAGCGTGGGGCCCGGCAGCACCGAATTGACGGTGATGCCAGTGCCGGCCAGGCTCTTGGCCAGCCCGCGCGCCACTGCCATGTTGGCCGTCTTGGTCATGCCGTAGTGAATCATGTCGGCCGGGATGTTGATCGCCGATTCGGAGGCGATGAACACGATCCGGCCCCAGTCCTTGCGCTGCATGCCCGGCAGCCACGTGCGGCTGGCGCGCACGCCGGACATCACGTTCACTTCGAAGAACCGGGTCCACTCCTCGTCGGGGATCTCGGCGAACGGCTGGGGCCCGAAAATGCCCAGGTTGTTGACGAGGATGTCGCATTCCGGCTCGGCCTCGTGCAGCCGGGCGAAGCCGGCCGCATCGCCGAGGTCGACCGCGTGGCCGCGCGCGCGTGCATCCGGGACAGCCGCCTGCAGCCGGGCCAGCGCGGCGTCCACGTCGGCCTGCTTGCGGCCCGTGATGACGACATCCGCCCCGGCGCCTGCCAGCCCGGCGGCGATCGCATAGCCGATGCCGCGGGTGGAGCCGGTGACGATGGCGGTCTTGCCGGTCAGATCGATGTGCATGGTGCCTCCCTGGTAAAAAAAGCACTATAGCGCGCCGCGGCGGTTCCTGCAGCCGGCCAACCGGCCTGCATGAAAGGAACCGTCCCATGCCACACGGAAGGCCTGTACCAACCTCCCCCGAAAGGATGAACCGGGAAGCGCATGGCGCATGCGAGCCATGGCGAAGTGCTGCAGGCGTGACTCAGGGCGCCGGCAGCAGGTTCGGGCACGCCGCGCCGGCGCGCCAGCATTCCAGGTTGTCGAACGTGATGGCCGCGATCTCGCGCAGCGCCTCCACCGTGAAAAAGCCCTGGTGGCCCGTGATCAGCACGTTCGGGAACGTGGTCAGCCGGCCGAACACGTCGTCGGCAATGATGTCCGACGAATGGTCGCGGAAGAACAGCGCGCTTTCCTGCTCGTAGACGTCGATCGCCAGTGCGCCCAGCCTGTGCGACTTCAGCGCCTCGATGACGGCGGCCGTGTCGACCAGCGCGCCGCGCGAAGTATTGACCAGCATGGCGCCCTCCTTCATCCGCCCCAGCGTGGTGTGGCTGATCAGGTGACGCGTGGCTTCGGTGAGCGGGCAATGCAGCGATACCACATCGGACTGCTGCAGCAGGTCGTCGAGGGGTACCATGGTGCCCAGTTCCCCGAACGCCGGGGCAGGCGCCGGGTCATGGCCCAGCACGCGGCAACCGAAGCCGCGCAGGATACGGGCGGTCGCCAGGCCGATCTTGCCGGTGCCGACGATGCCGGCCGTCTTGCCGTGCAGCGTGAAGCCGAGCAGCCCGTCGAGTGCGAAATTGCCCTCGCGAACGCGATTGAAGGCGCGGTGCGTGCGCCGGTTCAGCGTGAGGATCATCGCCAGCGCATGCTCGGCCACCGCTTCCGGGGAATAAGCGGGCACGCGCGCGGCGAACATGCCCAGGCGCGCCAGCGCGGCCAGGTCGACGTTGTTGAAGCCGGCGCAGCGCAGCAGGATCGCCCGCACGCCGCTGCCGTGCAGGCGTTCCAGCACCGCGGCATCGAGCACGTCGTTGACGAACACGCAGACGGCGGCGCAGTCCTGCGCCAGCACGGCGGTGCCGATGTCGAGCGTGGTGTCGTGGTAGTCGATGGCCACGGGATCGCGGTCCGCGCCACAGCGTGCCTCGCGCGCTTCCTCGAAAAAGCGGCGGTCGTAGGGCTGGGCGCTGAACATCGCCACGCGGAGTGTTTGTGGATCGGTCATCGGAAACCTTCCTGGCAACCGCGGCGGCCGCCGCGCTGGCGACAGTATGGTCCGCAAGCCGTGCTGGCGCCAGTGGACGGAATGTCCGGGGGGCGTGCCCTGCCCTGCCCGGCCCTTGCCAGCCGCATCAGCGCGCGGCGTGCCACGCCTCGAACTGCACCGGCTCCAGCGCCCGCGCGTAAAGCCAGCCCTGGGCCTCGTCGCAGCCGGCGGCGCGCACCATCGCGGCGGCGGCCTCCGTCTCGACGCCCTCCGCCACCACGCGGTAGCCCAGGTCATGCGACAGCGCGGCCATGGTGCCGACCAGCGCGCGCTTGCGCTCGTCCGTCTCGATGCCGCGCACGAAGCTCTGGTCGATCTTCACCACATGCGCGGGAATGCTCTGCAGGTAGGACAGGCTGCTGTAGCCGGTGCCGAAGTCGTCGATCGCGATGCGCACGCCGGTCGCGTGCAGCGCGGCCAGGGTGCGGTCGGCGGCGGCCTTGTTGCCCATCGCGGTGCTCTCGGTGATTTCCAGCTCCAGCCACTCGGGCGCCACGCCATGGGCCTGCAGCCGGGTCTCGACCGTCAGTGCGAAATCGGCTTCCAGCAGGTTCGGCGCGGCCACGTTCACCGACAGCGTGAGCTCGATGCCCTCGTCCCGCCAGGCGCGCAGCTGGCGCAGCGCGGCATCGATCACCCAGGCCGTGGCCGGGCGGGCCATCGATGTCTGCTCGACGATCGGCATGAATTCGCCGGGCGATATGCCGCCGAGCTCCGGATGGCACCAGCGCAGCAGCGCTTCGGCGCCCACGCAGGCACCGGTGGCCAGGTCGATGCGCGGCTGGTACACCAGGCGCAGCTGGTTGGTCGATTCCAGCGCATTGCCAAATTCCGTCAGCAGCGTGAAGCGCCGGCGATAGGCGGCATCCTGCGCGGGCGAATACACCGCCACATGGACTCCCGTCGCATAAGCGTCATGCACTGCGCCCTGGGCGGTGCGCAGCACGTCGAGCGCATCGGTTTCCCCCGCCACGAACGGTGCGATGCCCACCGCGGGGCTGGTCACGAAGCGCGATGTCGACCACTTGCCCTGGCCCTGCAGCCAGCGCCCGAGCCGCACATGGCACTCGTCGAGCGTTATTCCCGGCGCCATCACCACGATGAAGTGGGTAGCCGCCACGTGGTACATCTTGGCGCTGGCGCCGAACTCGACACGGAATGAGCGCACCGCTTCGGTCACCAGTCCATCCACGTAGGACGACCCCATGACCCGCGCGGCATTGGCAAGCTGCTCGGCGCTGGCCAGGTGCAGCAGCATCGCCAGCCCTGCCTCCCCCCGTGGCCGGTCCCTGGCGAGATCGCTGAAGTCCTCGATGTACTGGTTGCGGTTCGGCAGGCCGCTGATCGGATCGATGCGGCCCATCGCATGCTGCAGTTCGATCTGCGCCATCACCATGGCGGCGAGGTCGGTCAGCACGCCGCGTTCCGCCTCCGTGATCTGGCGCGGCGCCATGCCGAGCACGCACATGGCACCCAGCGCATGGCCGTCGCGGGTCGTCAGCGGCGCACCGGCATAGAAGCGCACGCCGTTGCGCGCCAGGTGGCTGTCGCGGAATTCGGGGTGTTCGGCCAGGTCGGGAATGACCAGGAATCCGTCCGACTCGGCCACCGTGGCGCACGGCGCGCCGTGCCGGGGAATCGACCAGTGCTCCACGCCCACGCGCGACTTGAACCACTGCCGGTCGGTATCGGTCAGCGACACGGCAGCCACCGGCAGGCCGAAGATCTGCGCGGCCATGCGCGTGATGCGGTCGAACGCCTCGGAGGACGGCGTGTCGAGAAGGTCGAGTTTTCGCAAGGCGTCCAGCCGCGCGGCTTCGTTATGGCAGATCATCGGTCAAGTCAGCAGTTGCGCCGGGCGGCGCGTGAATTGGCGATGCGTGGCTTGGGCACCGGGGGGCGCGCTTGTGAATTAGTGACAAGCGGCAACACAATTGTACCGGATTCAGGCCATCCCTGCAGGCGTGCGCTGCGATGCGTGCCATCGCCAATGCAGCGATACAACAGCTACCGGCACGGCAGGCGACGCAAGCCGTCGCCAACACCCCCTATTTCGCCCGCTATCTCGCCCGCTAGCTCGCCCGCTATTTCACGCGCTGCTTCTCCAGCTTGCGCGCCAGCGTGCGGCGATGCATGCCGAGGCGCCGGGCCGCTTCCGAGATGTTGAACTCGGTTTCGGCCAGCACCGCGTGGATATGCTCCCATTCGAGCGTCTTGACCGACGTGGCGCGGCTCGTCAGCTCCACGTCGGCGCTGCCCGCCACGTGGGCGAACGCGGCTTCGATATCGTCGGTGTTGGACGGCTTGGCAAGATACTGGGCGGCGCCCAGCTTCACCGCTTCCACGGCCGTATTGATGCTGGCGTAACCGGTCAGCACCACGATCAGCATGTCCGGGTCGTGCTGGTGCAGCAGCTGCACGCACGCCAGGCCGGACGAATTGCCCTTCAGTTTCAGGTCGACCACGGCATAGCCCGGTGCATGGTCGGCCAGCAGCGCAGCGGCTTCGTCGACGTTGGCGGCATGCAGCACGTGGTAGCCGCGCCGCTCGAACGAGCGGCCCAGCGTGCGGGCGAAGGCTTCGTCGTCCTCGACGATCAGCAGGCAGCGTTGTTCTTCGGTCATGTCTTTTCGGTCAGGGTCAGTTTGGCGGCAGCGCGGCGTCGGCGTTTTCGAGGGCAATGGACGACAGCGGCAACCGGATCACCACCTCGGCGCCGCCTTCATCGCGATTGCGGGCGCCGACGGTGCCGCCCAGCGTGCGCGCCACATTCACGACAAGGAACAGGCCCAGCCCGCTGCCGGGCTTGCCCTTGGTGGAATTATACGGTTTGCCGAGCTGCGCCAGGACCACCGGGTCGAAGCCCGGGCCGCTATCGGTCACCCGCAGGATCAGGTGGCCATCCTCGCGCGTGGCTTCCATCTCCACGCGCAGCGGCGATGCCTCGAGCGCGTTGTCGAGCACATTGCAGATCATCTGCTTGAGCGTCTCGTCGAACACCACCGGCAGGTCGTCGCCGAAACGGTTGAAATAGAAGAAATGCTGTACCGGCCGGGTGCTGCGCCATTCCTGCGCCAGTTCGTCGAGGAAGGTGGCCAGCGTGGTCTTGACCGACGATTCGCCGCGTGTCTCGCCGGCCGACAGCAGGATGCCGGAAACGATCGCCTTGCAGCGCTTGAGCTGCGTCTGCATCTCGGCGATCTCCTCGATCAGCTCGGGATTGCGGGCGAATTCCGGCATGCGCTTCCAGTCGCCGAGGATGACGGACAGCGTGGCCAGCGGCGTGCCCAGTTCGTGCGCCGCGCCGCTGGCGAGCAGGCCCATGCGCACCACGTGTTCTTCCTCGGCGGCGCGCTGGCGCAGGTGCGCCAGCTGCGCATCGCCGGCGCGCAGGTTGGCCATGATGCGGGTAATGAAGAACACCAGCAGCGCCGCATTGAGCATGAAGCAGATCAGCATGCCCTGCACGTACAGCGACAGCACGCCGCCCTCGTGCTCGACATCGAGCGGCAGCGGCAGGTGATTGCGCGACAGCCCGGCCAGGCAGGCGGCAGTGATCAGCACGAACGTCCAGGCGTAGGGCGGCGCCAGCAGCACCGCGGACAGGATCACCTGCAGCAGGTACAGGAAGGCGAACGGATTGGTGGCGCCGCCCGACAGGTACAGTTGCGAGGTGAGGATCGCCACGTCCACCAGCAGCGCCATGAACAGCTCGGTGTTGCGCACGTAGCGCACCTCGTGCCAGCGCAGGTGGCTGGCCACGTTGAACGCGATCAGGCAGGCCAGCACCTGCAGCATGGGCACCAGCGGCAGGATGATGCCATACAGGTAGATGGCGGCGGTGATCGTGGCGGCCTGGCCGACCACGGCGATCCAGCGCAGCTGGATCAGCTGCATCATGTTCTGGTGGCCGGCCGCGTATTCCACGCCGGCCGCCGCTACCTGGTCGCGGCGGCCGTCCGGCTTGCGGCGTTCTTCCTTGCGCTCGTCGGTAGGCCGCTCAGTCAGCTTCGTCATCCGTTTCTCCCCTGTTGCGCCGTCGGTCATGGCGCAGCACGAGATAATAGCCGCCCACGACCATCGCGGCCAGCCCGAACCACGTCAGCGCGTAGACCAGGTGGTTGTTCGGGAAGGCGATCACGGTCAGGCCGCCGGTCGGCTTCTCGGCGGCATTGCGCGGATACTCCTGGCCGGCCGGGGCGTCGACAAAGTAAGGAGCGACCAATGGGAGGTCCTTACGCGCGGCATCGTTCGTGAATCCGCGCTTGAGCGCCATCGGCCCGATGTCGCGGGTGTACCAGCGGTCTCCCGCCGGGTCGTTTTCGCGCAGGATGCGGCCCTTCGGTTCGGGCAGGCGCAGCAGGCCGGTGATCTCGACCGGCCGGCCGCCGGCAGCGGCGCACGGCTCCGGCCCCGCCACCGGTGGCGCCGGCAACTCCAGGTCGCCCGATTGCATCGGCACGAAGCCGCGGTTGACGAAGACGATGCCGTCATCGGTGCACAGCGGCGTCATCAGCCAGAAGCCGATGCCGAGGGCCGTGGTGGTCTGCACGCGCGTGGTGTAGTCGTAGAGGAAGGTGCCGCGCACCCGGACGCGCAGGTACTCGTGCGTGTCGACCGCCACGCGCGGCCACTCGGCGGCGCGCGGTGCGGGGACCGGCTCGGCATGGACGCGGGCGTCGACGCGGGCGATCAGGTCCTGCTTCCACAGCAGGCGCTTGACCTGCCAGGTACCGAGTAAGGCAAAGGTGCAAAAGAAAAATGCCGCAGCGGCGGCGAGGGCGATGCGCGCCCCCCGGGAGGGGGAACGCGCTGCCCGCGCGTGACCGTGCGGCATTTCTGATCCACCGCCAGGCGGTGGATTCGTCATGGCATGTCGTGCGCCTGCTGCGGCGTCATGACATGCGGCATGTTCGGCATCATGTTCTTGTTCATGTGGTACATGACCCACAGCGAACCGGCCAGCATGATGACCACGATGATGACCGTGAACATCAGCGCCAGCATGTTCCAGCCGCCTTCCGATTTCGCGTTCATGTGCAGGAAATACACCATGTGCACCACCATCTGCACCGCGGCGAAGCCGAGGATCACGTAACCGGTGGTGGCCGAATCGGTGATCACGTTGTTCATCACGAGCCAGAACGGGATCGCCGTCAGGATCACGGCCAGCACGAAGCCGATCACGTAATCCTTCATCGAGCCATGCACGGCAGAGCCGTCATGGTGGTCGTCGTGGCCATGATCGTCATGACCGTGGTCGTGGCCGTGGCCATGACCGTGGTTATGGTTGTTGCCGCTCATGGCAGGACTCCCATCAGGTAGACAAAGGTGAAGACGCCGATCCAGATCACGTCCAGGAAGTGCCAGAACAGCGACAGGCAGTTCAGGCGGCGCAGGTTGGCCGGGTTCAGGCCGTGCTTGCTGATCTGCACCATCAGCGTGACCAGCCAGATGGCGCCGAACGTCACGTGCAGGCCGTGGGTGCCGACCAGCGCGAAGAACGACGTCAGGAAGCCGCTGCGCGCCGGGCCCGCGCCCTCGTGGATCAGGTGATGGAATTCATAGATTTCCACGCCCAGGAAGCACAGGCCGAACAGGCCCGTGATGGCCAGCCAGACCAGCGTGCCGGACTTGTTCTTCACCTTGGCCTGCAGCATCGCAAAGCCGTAGGTGATCGACGAGAACAGCAGGAACGCCGTGTTCAGCGCGATCAGCTTCAGGTCGAACAGGTCGGCGCCGCTCGGTCCGCCGGCGTAGTTCCGCCCCAGTACCGCATAGGTCGCGAACAGGCAGGCGAAGATGAGGCAGTCGCTCATCAGGTAGATCCAGAAACCCAGCATGGTGCCGTTTTCCGGATGGTGCTCGCGCACCAGGTAGCGCGAGCTCGGGTCGGCGCTTGCCGCGCCGGCGGAGGTTACGTAAGTATCAGACATGGCTTCCCAGCAAAGCGGTATGGCGCTCTTCCGTGCGGGCGACTTCTTCCGCCGGAATGTAGTAATCGCGCTTGTAGTTGAACGTGTGGACGATGATCACGACCATCATGGCAACGAACGCCAGGCCGCATACCAGCCACATGTGCCAGATGATCGCGAAACCGACCAGGGCCGACAGCGCGGCGATGATGAAGCCCGCACCGGTGTTGGCCGGCATGTGGATCGCCACGAAGTCCTTCAGCGGACGCTGGTAGCCGTTCTTCTTCATGTCGGCCCACGAGTCCTGGTCATGCACGACCGGCGTGAACGCGAAGTTGTAGTCCGGCGGTGGCGACGAGGTCGCCCACTCCAGCGTACGGCCGCCCCATGGGTCGCCCGTCACGTCGCGCAGCTGCTTGCGGCGCAGGAACGAGACGAAGAACTGCATCAGCATCGCGCCGATACCGCCGGCGATCATGAGCACGCCGATGAAGGCGGCCACGAAGTACGGCTGCGTGGACGGATCCTCGATCACGTTCAGGCGGCGCGTGATGCCCATGAAGCCCAGCGCGTACACCGGCATCCAGGCGACGTAGAAGCCGATCACCCACAGCCAGAACGAGATCTTGCCCCAGAACACGTCGAGCTTGTAGCCGAACGCTTTCGGGAACCAGTAGTTGATGCCCGCGAACAGGCCGAACAGCACGCCGCCGATGATCACGTTGTGGAAGTGGGCGATCAGGAACAGCGAGTTGTGCAGCACAAAGTCGGCCGGCGGAATCGCCAGCATCACGCCGGTCATGCCGCCGATCGTGAACGTCACCATGAAGGCCACGGTCCACATCATCGGCAGTTCGAAGCGGATACGGCCGCGGTACATCGTGAACAGCCAGTTGAACAGCTTGGCACCGGTCGGGATCGAGATGATCATCGTGGTGATGCCGAAGAACGCGTTCACCGAAGCGCCGGAGCCCATCGTGAAGAAGTGGTGCAGCCAGACCAGGTACGACAGCAGCATGATCACGCAGGTCGCATACACCATCGAGGTGTAGCCGAACAGGCGCTTCGAGCAGAACGTGGAGACCACTTCCGAGAAGATGCCGAAGCACGGCAGGATCAGGATGTACACCTCGGGGTGGCCCCAGATCCAGATCAGGTTCACGTACATCATGGCGTTGCCGCCCATCTCGTTCGTGAAGAAGTGCGTGCCCAGCAGGCGGTCCATGCCCAGCATGGCCAGCACGGCGGTCAGCACCGGGAAGGCGGCCACGATCAGGATGTTGGTGCACAGCGCGGTCCAGGTGAAGATCGGCATCTTCATCATGTCCATGCCCGGGGCACGCATCTTGACGATCGTGACGATCAGGTTCACGCCGGACAGCAATGTCCCGACCCCGGCAATCTGCAATGACCAGATGTAGTAATCGACCCCCACGTCGGGCGAAGCCAGGATGCCGGACAGCGGCGGATAGGCCAGCCAGCCGGTACGGGCGAATTCACCGACGAACAGCGACGCCATCACCAGCGCGGCGCCCATCGCGGTCATCCAGAACGAGAAGTTGTTCAGGAACGGGAACGCCACGTCGCGCGCGCCGATCTGCAGCGGCACCACGTAGTTCATGAAGCCCGTTACCAGCGGCATCGCCACGAAGAAGATCATGATCACGCCGTGGGCGGTGAAGACCTGGTCGTAGTGGTGCGGCGGCAGGAAGCCGGCATTGTCGCCAAAGGCGATGGCCTGCTGCGCCCGCATCATCAGCGCGTCGGCGAAGCCGCGCAGCAGCATGATCAGGCCCAGGATCATGTACATGATCCCGATACGCTTGTGGTCGATACTGGTGAACCAGTTCCGCCACAGGTTGCCCCAGACGCGGAAATAGGTCATCGCGCCCAGCAGTGCACCGCCACCGAGGATGACGGCGGCGAAGGTGACGAGCAGGATCGGCTCATGGAGCGGAATGGCCTCCATGCTCAGCCTGCCAAAGATCACATTGGATTCAGTTGGATACGCTTGCATTGTTGCTCTTCATGGAAAGTTTGGTCTTGTCCGCGGGCGTGGTGCAGATTTCCGCGTCGGCTTGCGCCAGCTTGGCAACCTCATTCACACCCTGCCGGCGCGCTTCCTTGTGGGCCGCGTGCCTGGCATTGCGATTGGCATCTTCATGCATCTGCTGCGCCATGCACGGCTTGCCGGGCTCGACGCACAGGTTCAGGATGGCGTCGTACAGCGTGCCATCGACCTGCGCCCAGCGGCGTACCGGGTCTTTTTCGCTTGGCTTGGCCAGCTGCATGTAGTCCGTGCGCTGCAACGCACCGCCTTCGGCCTTCACCTTCGCCACGTAGGCGTCGAAGTCGGCGTGGTTCATCGCGTGGTACTTGAAGCGCATGTGCGAGAAGCCCGCGCCGCTGTAGTTCGACGAGAAGCCGTCATAGGTGCCGGTCTTGTTCATCACGGCGTTCAGCTGCGTTTCCATGGCCGGCATTGCGTAGATCATGCCGGCCATCGCCGGGATGTAGAACGCGTTCATGACGGAGGAAGCGGTGATGCGGAACTTGACCGGACGGTCGATCGGCGTTGCCAGTTCGTTCACGGTCGCGATGCCCTGCTCCGGATAGATGAACAGCCACTTCCAGTCGAGCGCCACGACCTGCACTTCCAGCGGACGCACGTCGGCGGACAGCGGCCGCGCGTGGTCGATGCGCTGCAGCGGCCGGTAAGGATCCAGCAGGTGGGTGCTGATCCAGGTGATCAGGCCCAGTACGATGATCAGCAACAGGGGCACGCCCCAGATGACCAGCTCCAGCTTGGTGGAGTGATCCCAGTCCGGATCGTACTTCGCGGACGTGTTGCTTTGACGATAACGCCAGGCGAACCAGAGCGTCAAGGCTATGACGGGAACGACGATCAGGCACATCAGGAGGAACGATACGATCACCAGATGAGCCTGCTGCGCCGCGATATCACCGGACGGATTCAACACCACCGTATTGCAGCCGGTGAGCCACAACAGGGGGAGAAGACCCAGTCCACTGCGAACAATGGATGATTTCATTAAGTTATGTGCGCTACAGAGGATTGAGAACATGCTACTGTACCGCCACAGGCATGCGAAATGGAATTGGACACTTTGTCTCACCCGCTGGCAGGTTCTGTGTCTGCGCTGTCGGTCCTTGTGCGTGGTTGCCGCCGTGTTCATCCACGTAGTTGGCGTATACGTTGGCGTATATGTATGACCGCGCACATTCGAGGCAGGTACTGCCGAGGTAAGGTTTCATCGTATCTGATCCCGTTTGCAAAGAACTTGTGAACACATACATGAGAGACGAATATGGCAACGACTACCTATGACGAAAGCAACATCCCGGCGGATTATCAGCCAAGTCCCACCAGCAGCGGCGCACGCAACATTAATGCACGCGACGGTGCAATCCACCCCGGCGAGATCGCCGTGGGCGTGGTGATCGGCCGCGCATCCGAATATTTCGACTTCTTCGTCTATGCGATCGCTTCGGTGCTGGTCTTTCCGTCGCTGTTCTTCCCGTTCGACGACCGGCTGACCGCCACGCTGTATTCATTCGTCATCTTTTCCTTTGCCTTCATCGCCCGGCCTTTCGGCACGGTCTTCTTCATGTGGATCCAGCGGCGCTTTTCGCGCGAAGGCAAGCTCACCGGCGCCCTCTTCCTGCTCGGCATCTCCACGGTGGGCATCGCGTTCCTGCCGTCGTATGCCAATGCCGGCACCACCGCCATCGTGATCCTGGCATTGCTGCGCATCGGCCAGGGCCTGGCGCAGGGCGGTTCGTGGGATGGCCTGCCATCGCTGCTGGCCCTGAACGCCCCGGAAAACAAGCGCGGCTGGTATGCCATGCTGGGCCAGCTTGGCGCACCGGCGGGCTTCATGATCGCCGCCGGCATCTTCGCCTACATGGTGGCCAATCTTTCTGCGCTGGACTTCCTCGACTGGGGCTGGCGCTTCCCGTTCTTCGTGGCATTCGCCATCAATGTGGTGGCCCTGTTCGCCCGCCTGCGCCTGGTGTCCACGCCCGAGTATTCGAAGCTGCTCAATGAACGCGAACTGGAGCCGGTCAGCCTGTCCGAGCTGTCGCACACGCAGGGCCGCAACGTGCTGATCGGCGCATTGGCCGCATTGGCCAGCTATGCGCTGTTCCACCTGGTGACGGTGTTCCCGCTGTCGTGGGTGCAGTTGTACTCCACCCGGCCGGTGGGCGATTTCCTGTGGCTGCAGTTCTGGGCCGCCGGCGTGGCCCTGCTGGGTACGCTGGCCTCCGGCGTGATTGCCGACCGCTTCGGCCGCCGCACCACGC
>DASVVD010000218.1:0-3772 GCA_036386715.1 Pseudoduganella sp. | reverse complement strand
ATCCAGTCGCCCGGCGCCGCATCCGGATTGGCGGAAAAGCGCAGTGCGTTGCCCTGCGTGCCCGTGTTCCAGGGCAGCCGCCCTTCGATACCCAGGTGCCTGGATGCTGCGACGGCCACTGCAGCGTTGACCGCCGTTGTCACACCGTTGAGTGTGCCGTTCAGCCTTTGCGCCGCAGCCAGCGCGATCGCATCGGCCGCGTTCTGCAGTTGCACCTTGCGGTAATACACCAGCCCCAGGTCCATCACCAGGCCGGCGAACCCCAGCACGATCACGAGCATGAACGCATACATGATCAGGATCGCCCCGCTCTGCCGCGCATGCACGGCGTTTGGCGGCATGCGCATTTCGCACCGCACGCTCATTTCGCACTGCACGTTCATTTCGCACCGCTGACGCCGATGGTGAACACGCTCGCGGGCGGCGCCGGTTCGGTGAACGATTTCTGGTAGCGCTGCTGCGATGCCGCGGCAGCCTGGCCGTCGATGCCCGACACCGGGCGGTTATCCCGTGCGGCGCCGGGATTGATGATCTGCTGTGCGAACGCGGCACGGGTCGCATCGCCGAAGCGCGCATCCCATTGCGGCGTGCGCGAGGCGCAGCCGGCAGTCGCGCAGGCGATCATGGCAATGATGAAGTACGGTTTCATAAGGGTCTCCTCACTTCAGCTGAAAGCCGGACGATAATGCCGGTGCCGGTGCCGGTGCCGGTGCCGGTACCGCGGGCGCTTGCCCTTCCATGGTTCCGTCAAGGAACAGCTCGCCCCGGCCGGCCGGCTGCAGCGCATCGGTGGGCAATGCATGCCCCGCCGGCAGCGGCTTGACCAGGTGCGCCGTGACGACGAACAGCAGTTCGCTGCGGTCGTTCTGGAAATCGGTGCTGCGGAACAGGGTGCCCAGCACGGGCACTTCGCCCAGCGCAGGCAGCGCATTGATGTTGCTGACCTGGTTATTGCGGATCAGGCCGCCGATGGCGAAACTCTGGCCGTCGAACAGCTGCACCGTGGTGGTGGCCCGCCGCGTCGTAATCACCGGCATGATGGCTCCGCCAGCGATGCCGTTGGCGGAAATACCGATGCCTTCGCGCGACAGCTCCGAGACTTCCGGCGCCACTTTCAGGTTGATGCGTCCGCCCGCCAGCACCGTGGGGGTGAAGCGCAGGCCCACGCCGAATTCTTTTTCTTCCAGGGTGACCTTGTTGTTGTCCTGCGCCACGGGTATGAAGATCTTGCCGCCGGCCAGGAAGCTGCCTTCCTGGCCGCTGATCGCCATCACCGTGGGTTCGGCCAGCAGGCGTACCAGGCCGTCATTGCGCTCGGCATCGACGCGCAACTGGGTCCCCGCCGACTTGAACAGGCTGATGCCGCCCTTCAGCGAACCGGTGATGAAATTGGACAGCAGCGACGTGGTCCATTCGCCGCCATGCTTGCGAATCGCGGTGCCGGCTTCGAGCTTGTCGAGCAGGGTCTTGGATACTTCGGCAATCTTCACCTCGAGCATGACCTGCTGCGGCGAACTGACCCCCAGCAGGTTGACGATACGTGCGCCGCCCGCACCGGACTGGCCAGCACTGGACTGGCCCGCGTTGTCTTCGCCAGCCTTGCCGCCACTAACCGGCCTGGCAGGTCGGCGCACATAGGCCTGTGCGAGTTCCAGCACGCGTGCCAGCGTGCCGCTGTCGGCCACCGAGCCGCTCAGCACCAGCGTATCGGCGGCCGCCGTCACCTTGATATCGGCCTCTTCCGGCAGCACCGAAGCGAGCGTGGCGCGCAGGCCCATGACGTCCATCGCCACGTTCACTTCGATCACGCTGCAGTTGCCGCTCCTTCCCTGCACGATCATGTTCGTGCTGCCGACGTCGACACCGACGAGGTACAGCGTTTCCGGCGCCACCAGCATGGCCTGCAGCACTGCCGGATTGCCGACACTGCGGTTGACAACCGGTTCCGGCAGGCGCATCAGCGTGGACTTGCCGATCTGCAGATCGAGGTGGCCCGGCGCCGCTGCCTGGCCGCGGCAGCGCGGTCCGTCCATCCGCTCCACTGCTGCCGGCTTGCGCGGTTCGGTCGGTACCATGGCGGGTGCGGCCGGGCTGGCCGGGGGCGTCAGGCTGAGCGCGGGGGCTGGCGTGGCGGCGCCCGCCGTACGGGTCGCCAGCATGCAGGCGAGAAGAATCATTGGACAATTTTTCATGGTGGTTTCCTTACAGGCATTCCTGGCGGCTCTTCAGGCCGTCGATGGCGCCGATACAGTGGCGTGGCATGGCCGCTGCGACCTGCCGCACCGGTGCTGGACGCCGCACGGGCGGGGCCGGTGGCGGCAGGACGGGTTCGGCAATTCCCAGCAGGCTGTTCCGCGTTGCACCCGCCGTGGTGGCGGCGCGTGGATCGATCTGGTTGCGCAGCACTAGCGACAGGCTGCCCACGGTGCGCGCCAGGTCGAGCTTTTCCGCCTGTTCCGGCGCCACCTCGAGCGTTACCGCATTGACGACCTTTGGCTTGGTATCGTCGCGGCCCACCTCCTGGGCGACGGCAAGCACCAGGATCCGCTCCAGCACGATCTTCGAGATCGCCAGCTCCCGCTCGGTTTGCGTGCCGCTGCCGCTGCCTTCGGCCTGGGTGCTGACGAGGATATCGACGAAGTTGCCCGGCAAGGCGAAACCGGCCACGCCGACCACGTCGTTGACGCGCACGGTGATCGCGCGCTTGCCTTCGCTGATCAGCGCCGACAGGCCACCCAGCGTGCCGGCAGGGGCCAGCTTAGCCTCGGCCAGGGGTTCGCCCCGCAGCACGCTGACCTTCAGCACCCGGCCGACCAGCTTCATCGGATCGGCCACGGCACCTTCGGGCAGGCTGTCGGACGGCCAGTCGGAGAGCTTCAGCATCTCGGGCGCAAGCCGCTGCCCCAGGCTGATGTCGCCGGTGGCAACGACGATGTGCGAGGCATTGACGGGAGCCTGGCCGAGCAGCCAGCGGGACGCCATGGCGACAGCGGCAAGGCCCAGCACGATGGCCAGGGCCATCTTCGAATATGCACGGCGGTTTTTCATCCTATCCTCTCAAACAGACTGGTATCAACGGCACCGGCGAATGGCGGTGCCACGGTGGTGGCAAACATGCTCGACCAGGCCTGGTCGATCGCGGCCGCCGAAATGCGCGGTGGCTGGCCGGCAAATGCGGCGAAATCGGCAACGCGCGACAGGATCTCGCGCGGAAAGCTGGCCAGCAGCAGCTGGCCGCTGTCACGGTGCAGTTCATTGATCAGGTAACCCAGCGCGGCCTCCTCCGGTTCGATGCCGAAACTGCGGCACTGCTGGCGGAACAGCGCGCGGTAAGCCGCTTCGCCGAGCGGCCCCACGTGCACCTTGTAGCCGAGCCGGCGCAGCGATGCTGCATCGAGCACCGCGTGTGGCTCGAGATTCGTGACGAAGATCATCGTCACGTCGAACGGCACGGCGAACTTGTGGCCGCCCTGCAGCGCCAGGTGCTCGGCGCCGGTGTCGAGCGGCCGGCTGAAACGGTTCAGCAGCTCGGCGGCCGGCACGCGCTGGCGCCCCAGGTCGTCCACAATGAACAGCCCGCCTGCGGCCCTGATGTGGGGCGGCGCGTGATAGCAGCCGGAAAACGGGTCATGGCGCAGGTCCAGCATGTCCAGCGCCAGCTCGGCGCCCATGTGCAGCACCGGCCGGCGGCACAGGACCCAGCGGGTATCCGTGCTGCGCCGTTCGCCCAGCGGGCGGCTCTGCGGTTGCACGGCCGGCGGCTGGTGGATCG
>DASVVD010000217.1:0-7782 GCA_036386715.1 Pseudoduganella sp. | reverse complement strand
CTTCGGCGGCAGCTGGCGCTGCGCTCTCCCGGTCGAGGATCGGGACTATATGTGAAGTGGGGGAGGGTGTCAATCTGGTGGGGGGGCGACCGTCGGTCAGGTCCGGGCCGTTTTCATGCCGGAATTGCTGCAAGTAAATTGTTTAATTTGCGTCGCACCCAGGCGGGCTGGCGAAAAGCACCAATTCGTGCCAGTGCGCAGTCCAAAGCCGAGTCGCCTAGACCGCGAAGTTGCCGGCGTCGATCAGCGTGGCCTGGCTCACATCGAAGCGGGCGCGGATGCTGTCGATCGCCTCGTCCATCGCGGCAAGGAACACGCCCATGACGCCGGAGGTGCTATAGCCGGTGCGCTGGTACAGGCAGGTGTGCAGCTGTGCGCCGGCGTCGAGCAAGGGTGTCCACTTCAGCGCCTGCGCGGCCACGGCCTGCGCCACGTTCTCGGGGATCAGGAAGGCCACGGCCTGGCCGCGTTCCACCAAGGAGCGCGCCATCGGCACCGAACTGGTTTCCACCACCGGCCGCACCTCGCCGTGCAGGCGCGGTTCGATCAGGCGGGCCATGCCGGACAGCTCCATGTCCTGCGCCATCAATACCAGCGGATAAGCGAGGCAGTCGCGCAGGCGCACGGTGTTGCCGGACAGTGCCAGCGGGTGGCCCGGCACCGTGACCGCACCGAGCCGCTGCGGCCAGGCCCGCACTTCTTCCACGCCGGGCGGGGGCAAGGCGCGGCGCAGGCAGTAAGCCACGTCCACCTCGCCGTTGGCGACCCAGCGCAGCAGCGTGGCGCCATTCCCCGAACGCACGTTGTAGGTGACGCCAGGGTGACTGTCCATCAGCTTGCCGATCACCTGCGGGATCAGGTTTTCCGCCGACGAATGCGACACGCCCAGGTTCACGTGCCCGCGCCGCAGGCCGCGGAATTCTTCCACCTGCGCCAGCGCATTGTCAAAGTCGCGCTGGCTGCGGCGCACGGCCGCCAGCATGAGCTCGCCGGCGGTGGTCAGTTGCATGCCGCGCGGCAGCCGGTCGAACAGCGGCGCGCCCACCGTCTTTTCCAGGTTCAGGATCTGCTGGTTGACCGCGGCGGCAGTCAAGTGAAGGGTTTCGGCGGCCTTGCGCACCGAGCCGCGCTGGGCAACTTCGTCGAAACAGCGAAATGCCTGGGAAATGGCGGGCATGGGCAGGAAGGTAAAAAAGTAGAGTGTAAGAAAATTTCTGACACTCTATCATAAATAATCAGCTATTCCAGACACATTGCCATCCCTACAATGCCTTGCATCCGCCGGCCAACCTGGCCTGGCAAGGTTTGGAAAGGGGAGAAAGTGAGCGTATTTCGAGGAGTGGCCGCCGTGGCCGCCGCCGTGCTGGCGTTGCCGGCCGGGGCGCAGACGCAGCTCGGCGTGTTCGGTCTGGTCGACGCCGGCGTGGCTGTCAACAAGCTGGCCGGCAGCGGCGCCAGGAAGCTGTATGTCACCAGCGGCTCGATGACGACCTCGCAATTCGGCGTGCGTGGCAGCGAGGAGCTGGGCGGCGGTGCCAGGGCCTACTTCGAAGTCAGCTCGTTCTTCAGCGCCAAGACCGGCGCGATCATCGGCGGCACCAGCCAGCAGAACCTGTTCGGCCGCAGCGCATTCGTCGGACTGTCCTCGCCTGTCCTGGGGGCCATCGACTTCGGCCGCGGCAACAACCCTTCGTTCCTGCCCACGCTGTTCTTCAACGCGTTCGGCAACTCGGGCGGTTGGGGCCCGCTGTGGCATGCGACGTATTTCAATTTTACGCAATACTCCTCGTTTGCCGGCGTCGATGGCCTGATCCACGACACCGCATGGGACGGCCAGGTCCACTACACGTCGCCAGGCCTGGGCGGTGCCACCGTCAACCTGCACTACGCGCCAGGCGAAATCGCCGGCCGGCGCGGCGTGGCGAACTGGGGGGCGAATGTGCTGTACAAGAGCGGGCCGCTCGGCCTGTCGGCGTACTACCAGAACACCGCAGTGGAAAGCTCCGGCGGCGCCACGGCCGACTGGTACACCAGGCCTTTCGCAGCCGGCGCCGTGACAGTGCCGGCCAACAGCGCCACCACCAGCTATTTCGCCGGCGCCAGCTATGACTTCGGTGTGCTGAAAGCCTTTGCCACCTGGCAGCGCAGCCGCCAGGAAATCTCGCGCATCGCCGCCCGCACGGCCCAGGCCAGCGTGGCCATTCCCGCTGCCGGCGGCCGCATCCTGGCCGAGTATGCCCACACCCGTTACGCGGGCCCGGCGGCGCGCAGTGCAGCGTGCCTGCAGGAAGCGGTCATCGGCTATGACTACAACCTGTCGCGCCGCACCGACGTCTATGCCAACTACCTGCGCAGCCGTAACTCCCTATCACGCCCCGACGGCTATACGGCCGGCGTGGGCATTCGCCACCAGTTCTGAACCACAGGAGCATCATCATCATGACTACGACTGTCGACCAGGTTACGCAACGCCGCCGCGGCGTTGGCCTGATTGCCCACGACCCCGCGCTCAGCGCCGGCGGCTACACGCTGATCGCGCCGCAAACGGCCGGCGGCCACGTCTACCTGATCGATATCGAAGGCCGGGTGGTCCACCAGTGGAAACTGCCGGTGCGCCCGGGGCGCGCCGCGGTGATCCTGCCGAACGGTAACCTGGGCTACAACGGCAACCATGCCAGTTCGCCGGACCGCTATGGCGCCTGGTCGCTGTGGCACGGCGGCGATTTTTCGGAAGTCACGCCGGCCGGCGAGGTGGTGTGGCGCTACCAGGACGACAGCCACCACCACGATGCGCGCTGGCTGGCCAACGGCAACCTGCTGTATGCGGGCTGCGCGCCGCTGCCGGCCGGCTTCGCCAGGCGCATCCCGGGTGGCGCGGTCCGCAATGCCGATGAAGTGACGTATGGCGACGTGATCCGCGAAGTCAACCGTGCCGGCGAGATCGTCTGGGAGTGGAAAGCCTGGGAGCACCTGGACCCGGAGGCGTTCCCGATCGCGCCCGGCTTCGGCCGCAACCACTGGCCGCTCGTCAACGGCCTCGATGTCACGGCCGATGGCCTGGTCCTGATGAGCCTGCGCACCACCAGCGGCATCATCGGCGTGGCCAAGGATAGCGGCCGGGTCATGCTGCACATTCCGCCGTCAGTGGTGTCGCACCAGCACGCACCGGTCGCCCTGGAAAACGGCAATATCCTCGCGTTCGACAACGGCAATTTCCGCAGCGGCCAGCACGTGGCGTTTTCGCGCGTGCTGGAAATCGATCCGCGCACCAATGCCGTCGTGTGGTCGTACCAGGATGAGCTGGTCAATGCCTTCTATACGGCCTATATGGGCAGTGCCCAGCGCCTGCCCAACGGTAATACGCATGTGACGGAATCGGCCACCGGGCGCCTGTTCGAAGTCACGCCGGCCGGCGAAGTGGTGTGGGAATACATTATTCCATGGTTCGCCGAATATCCGGACGAAGCCGCGCGCAGCTATGTGCCGGGCCGGCAGAACAGCGTGTTCCAGACGTTCCGCTACAGCCGCGATCAATTGCCATGGCTGGAGGGCTGACATGCGGGCACGTCACCTTGCAAGAGCCGCATGCCTGCTGGCGGCCCTCGTCGGCGCCGCAGTCTGTCATGCGGCGCCGGCCGCCGGACCGGTGCCGGTGCGCATCCTGCTGAACTGGTTTGCCCAGCCCGACCAGGCCGGTTACTGGCAGGCGCAGGAAGATCGGCTGGGCCGCGACGCGGGCGTCGCCATCGCGGTGCGGCAAGGCGGCCCGCGCATCCAGACGATTCCCCAGGTAGCATCGGGCCAGGCCGAATTCGTCATCGCCAACGCCGACGACCTGCTGCTGGCGCGGGCCCGCGGCGCCCCGGTGCGCGCCGTGCTGGCGCACCTCGACCACGTGCCCTACACGCTGGTTTACCACCAGGACCCGGCCGTGAAATCGATCCGCAACCTGCGCGACCGCACGTTCGCGGTCAACCTCGGCAGCGCGTACTGGGAATGGCTGCGCTATCGCTATCAGCTCGGCGGCGCGCGAACGATTCCCGTGAGCGGCGACCTGGGCCTGTTCCGCAACGACCCGGGCATGGTGCAGCAGGGTTATTCGCTGTACCTGCCGGCGCGGATGGCGCAGGCCGGCGTGGCCGTCGGGCAGATCACGCTGGCCTCGCTGGGCTACCGCTCCTATGGCGTGCTGTTCACCACTGACGAGATGATCCGCGACAAGCCCGCGCTGGTGCGCGCCACGGTAGCCGCCGTGCGCCAGGGGTGGCGCAGCTACGCGGCCGATCCGGCCAGGTTGCGCCCGCTCATAACCGGGCTGAACCAGCAGATTTCGCCGGCGCTGTACGACTCGGCCAGCCGCGAGCTGATCGCCACGCAGCTGCAGGGCGATCCGGCCAGGTTCGGCTGCATGAGCGCGGCGCGCTGGAACGAGCTGGCGGCGCAACTGGCGGCCATCAGGTTCCTGCCGGCCGGCTTCGATGCGGCCGGCGCGTTCGACCTCACTGCTGCGCCGGGGTGCGGTCCATGAGCGGGCAGGGCGGCATCACGCTCGACGGCGTTGGCATGCGCTATGACAACGGGCTGCAGGTGCTCGACGACGTCCGGCTGGCAGCGCCCGCAGGCTCGTTTACGTCGATCGTCGGTCCGTCGGGCTGCGGCAAGTCGACCTTGCTGCGCATCGTGGCCGGCATGGTGCAACCCAGCACCGGCCGCTGCCTGCGCGGCGCGGGCACGCCGGCTTTCGTGTTCCAGGAGCCGGCATTGCTGCCCTGGCGCACGGTCGACGGCAATGTCCAGTTGCTGATGGAACTCGAGAACTGGACGCCGGCCGCGCGCCAGGCCCGCGCGGCGCAGGTGCTGCAACAGGTGGGGCTGGCGGGATTCGGCCACGCCTATCCGCACGAACTGTCGGGTGGCATGCGCATGCGCCTGTCGCTGGCCCGCGCGCTGGCCTTGCGGCCCGGCCTGCTGCTGCTGGACGAGCCGCTCGCCGCGGTGGACGAACTGACGCGCGACCTGCTGCAGGAGCAGTTGTCGCAGCTGTGGCAGGAGGTCGGCTTCACCGGCGTGCTGGTCACGCACAACGTGCACGAAGCCCTGTTCATGTCGCAGCAGGTGGTCGTGATGGCGCCGCGGCCCGGCCGCATCGTGCAGGTGTTCGATGTGCCGTTTCCCTTTCCGCGCGCGCCGGAGCTGCGTGCCAGCGCGGCCTTCGCGGCGCTGGCAGGGCAGGTCAGCGCCACGCTGCGCGCTTCCACCACCATTTGATAAGGCAGCCATGGCTGACGTTTCCATTTTTCGTTCCCTTCCTGCGCGCCGCATGGCTGCACAATGGTTGCCCGCCATGGCGCTTGCCGTGCTTGCGCTCGCCGCCTGGCAGGGGCTATGCGCAACGGTTTACCAGGGCAAGGGCTATCTCCTGCCATCGCCGCTGGAGGTGGCCGATGCCGCGGCCGGCAATGCCGCGCTGCTGGCCGCGGCGGCGTTGACCACATTGCGCGAAGCAGTGCTCGGCTATGCCCTGGCCGCCGTGTTCGGCATCGCGCTGGCGGCCGCCATGTGCCAGGCGCGCCTGCTGGAGCGCTGCCTTTACCCTTACGCCGTGTTGCTGCAGACCGTGCCGGTGGTCGCGGTCGCACCGCTGATCGTGCTGTGGAGCGGCTATAACGAACGCTCGGTCGTGCTGGTCGCCCTGATCATGGCGCTGTTCCCGATCGTGAACAACACGCTGCTGGGCTTGCGCTCCACGCCGCAACAGCTGCTCGAACTGTTCGCCTTGCACCGCGCCGGGCGCTGGCGCACCTTCATCCGGTTGCGCTTGCCGGCGGCATTGCCGCACGCGCTGGCCGGCCTGCGCATCTCCGCCGGCCTGTCGGTCATCGGCGCGATTGTCGGCGAGTTCATCATTGGCGCCGGCAACGCCGGCGGCGGCCTCGGCGTGCAGATCATCTTCGCGCAGGGGCGCATGGATACGGCGCTGCTGTTTGCCGAAGTCATTGCCGCCACCTTGCTCGGTTTTGCGCTGTTTTCCACGGCGAGCGGCGCGGGGCGGATGCTGCTGCGCCGGTGGCACGAGTCGGCGCGCGAATGACTGGCAGCGGTCGGCGCGAGTCGCCCTGAACGTTGCAAAACTCCTGGTCGCAGTTATCCATGGCAATACTCTACAGCTCACGCAAGGCACGGTCGTGCGGCCCGAAACAGGGTCGTGCGCTAGAATGCGGAATAACGTTCTTTGAGAGTAAAAAAACCATGAGCGAGGATAAGCAAAAACTCGATGGCGCAGCGTGGTTCACGCTGTCGGGTGACGTCAACAGCGATATGGTGCATCGCGTGTTCGAGGCCGTGGCCGACATGACCGAGGACGGGGTCGAAACCGCCCACATCCTGCTGCAGTCGAATGGCGGCTATGTGAGCGATGGCCTGTGCCTGTACAACTATCTGTCCAACCTGCCGATCAGGGTGGTCATGTATAACGGCGGCGCGGTGGCGTCGATTGCCGTGATCCTGTTCCTGGCGGGGCAGGAGCGCTATGCCAGCGAAACCGGCCGCTTCATGGTGCACAAATCGCATGCCAGTGCGCCTTCCGGTGCGCGGCCCGATGCGCTGCGCATCATCGTCGAAGGCCTGCAGGCCGACGATGCACGCACCGAGGCGATCCTGCGCCAGCATGTCAACCTGTCCGACGAACACTGGCTGGTGCATGCGCACGCCGATCTGCACCTGACCGCACGCGATGCCGCCAAGGTTGGCCTGATCAACGAAGTGAGGGACTTCCGCCCACCGAAAGGCAAGCGCGTCACAAATATTTGAACTGCAAATAGCCGGGCTGCGATAACGGGGCTGGCCTGCATGCACAAGAAAAAGCCTGGAAACGGCACTGCGTTGCCAAGCTTTTTCTCATGGTGATGCATCCGGCTGCGAAGGCCGGCTGCGCGCCCGACGAGCGGTGCCGTTACTGTTAACGTTGCTGTTACCGCTGTTGCCTGTCGTGCGCTTATTTGCCGCGCGAGCTGGACTTCTTGCCGTCGTTCTTGTGGCTTTGGCGGCCGGCTTCGGCGTGCTGTTCAGGCGTACCGCCCTGGGTACCGCCCGAAGCGGAGCCTTTGTTGCCGGACTGTTTCGAGCCGCTGCCGGACTGCGAAGAACCCTGCTTGTTACCGCCGCTTTTCTGATTCGAGGCCATTTTGCTTTCCTTTATCAAGTGAAGTAGAAAGTGCTCGCCGTTGCGCATCGGTGAGTGGCCGCCTGCATGCGGGCGGTTTCACGAACTCGTTTCCGGTAGTGAATGATGCGTTTTTGATCAGGCGGCGGATATCGGAATTTACCGTTAGGCCCTGTAGGACAAGGGCTTGCAGCACGAGCATAAAGCTCGACAATACAAGGACTTAAGCGAACTCTTCAGCAGGGTGGCAGCAGATTTGCCCATAATTTCCGGCTTGCTATTGCTTTGTGGAAATGGTGTGGCAGAATGAGGGCATCCACCATTCGTCCGCCACCATGCCGTCCACCTTCACTCATCCTGCGATACCGCAGGGGGCTGTCAGCCCACGGCACGCAGTGCTGGAGGAGCTGATGGCGATCATGCAGCGGCATGTGGCCGATGGCTTCGCCGATCTCTGTTTGCAGCTTGCCGCTGCCGTGCCGGAAGGTGCCGCCCCGGCAAGTCCGGGCTTTCGCGTTGCCCGCCTGCTGCGCGACTGCCACCATGTGCTGCTGCCCATCGTCGGCAGCACCCTCGGCCAGGCGCTGCGCGAGGAGCTGGCCCGGCTGGCCCCGCAGCCG
>DASVVD010000216.1:0-11981 GCA_036386715.1 Pseudoduganella sp. | reverse complement strand
TACTGACGAACCTTCTTGCGAAGGTTACGTTTATTTCTTATGAGCGTTTGATGCTATATTTTGAGTGATCCGGACCGAAGTCCGGGGCACATCACATCAAACGCCCACACTTATCGACTGTTGATTGTTAAAGAATTCTGCCCTTTAAGGCTTGCTGCGGATCCTTCGGACCCGGCGACAAATCGTTGTGTTTGTCAGCAGCAGAGAAGCGAGATTATCTGGTGTTTCGCAATAACCGTCAACTTCTTTTTTACCGTACCGCGTCTTCCGCGGCACCCTCGCTATATTGGCAACTACTATCGCCAACACTGTCGCCAACTACTTTATTTCGTTGTCGCTTTCACGAGGGACCGAACTATAATACAGCCGAGCTAGCTCTGCAAGAGTTTCCAACTTGGTCGTAGCAAATTTCCACATTTAACGATGCTGAATGCCGAACAAATCCTTGCGCTGGCTCCCGATGCCGCGTCCGCGAAAGCAGGATCGCAACTTGCCGCTCCGGCCCAGTGGATTTCGCTCGGGCTGAGCGGCAACGCCTTGTGGGGCGAATGCCAGGGCAGCGGAAAGCTGCCCTATCGTACCCAGATCGACCTCGGCGAACCCGCCTTCAAATGCTCCTGCCCCAGCCGCAAGTTCCCGTGCAAGCACGGCCTTGGCCTGTATCTGCTGCAGGCGGCCCAGCCCGCGCTGTTCGATGCCGGCGAAACGCCGCAATGGGTAGCCGACTGGTTCGATGGCCGCAAGGCGCGCCGCGAAAAAAAGGAAGAAACGGCCACCGAACAGTCGCCCGAAGCCACTGCCGCTTCCGCAGCCCTGGCGCGCAAGCGCGAAGACAAGCGCGCGCAGAAGATCGCCGGCGGCCTGGCCGACCTGCAAACCTGGCTCGAGGACCTGGCCCGCGAAGGCCTTGCCACCGTGCGCGAGCGTGGCCCGGCGTTCTGGGAAAGCATGGCCGCGCGCATGGTCGACGTGCAGGCCGGCGCGATCGGCAACCGGCTGCGCCGCGCGTCCGGCTGGTGCTTCCAGGCGGCGAATGCCGACTGGGAGCGCGAGTTGGCCACCGAACTGGCCTCCTTGTATATGCTGTGCCAGGCTTATGGCCGGCTCGACACGCTGCCGGCGCCACTGCAATCCAATGTGCGCACCCTGGTTGGCTGGACCGTGCCGCAGGAAACCGTGCTGGCCGGGCCGCCGCTCGCCGACCGCTGGCAGGTACTCGCCCAATATACGGCGGACGAAGGCCGGGTGCGCTCGCGCACCACCTGGCTGCGCGGCGCCGCCAGCGGGCGCTGGGCAATGCTGCTGCACTATTCGGCGGGTGGCCAGGGCTTCGATACCGTGCTCCCGGCAGGCACCGAATTCGATGGAGCCCTGTGCTTCTACCCCGGCGCCTGGCCACTGCGTGCGCTGATCAGGGAACAGTCCGGGTGGCATCCCATCGGGCCGGTCGCGCCGCCGCCGGATCTCGATACGGCACTCGACGGCTATGCCGGCGTACTGGCCGTCCAGCCCTTCATCGAGCGCTATCCGATGATGCTCGATGCCGTCGTGCCCCACAGCGCCAGCCGCAAGGCGTTGCGCACGGCCGACGGGCGACTGGTCGCATTGCATGCCTCGTTCCGGCATGCCATGCCCCTGCTCGCGCTCAGTGGCGGCCATCCGCTCACCGTGTTCGGCGAGTGGGACGGTGCCTGCCTGCTGCCCCTGAGTGTCCTGCAAGGCGACCGCCTGTTCAATATCGACACGGATTTCAAGTCATGACGTCGCCACTCCTGCTGCACAAGCTCCTGCTGGTCGGCACCGCCCGTGCCCCGCTGCCTGACGACCTGCTGGAACCGGAACTGGCCGCCGCTACCCGCCCGGCACTGGAGGCACCCGGGGCGACGCCCGAGCAACGCCTGTGGCTCGCCGCCGGCGCGGCCGACCTGTGGACGCGCGCGGGCTACGTGCCGCCGCCCGCACCGGCACTTGCCACCGCGGCGGCACGCCCTCCCAGTGCGCCGGAACGGCTGGCGGCCTGCCCCGTGCGTGCGGAGCCGATACTGAAACACCTGCTGGAAGGCAGCCATCCGGCATCGGTACTGGCCGAATGGCTCGACCTGCTCGCCAGCAAGCCGGCCCGCCTGCCCGAACGGTTCCTGCCCAACATGCTGGCACTGGCCACGCGCCAAGCCGGGCTCAGGGCACGCGTGCTCCCTGTGCTGGGCATGCGCGGCGCCTGGGTGGCGGCGCTCAAACCTGCATGGGCATGGGCGGCCAATCCACAGGATTCGCAGGAAACAGGCCAGCTACGGCAGGCATGGCATGACGGCACACTGGAACAGCGGGTAACGGCGCTCGAAGCCTGGCGGCGCGCGGACCCGGCCGCCGCACGCGAGGTGCTGCAATCGTCCTGGCCTGCCGAGCCGCCTGAAAACCGGGCCCTCCTCCTCCCCTGCCTCGGCACTGGCCTGGAAGCGGCCGACGAAACCTTCCTTGAAGCGGTACTGGACGACCGGCGCAAGCCCGTGCGCCAGGTTGCGCAGCGCCTGCTCGCATGCCTGCCTGGCTCGGGCCTGTCGCAACGCATGCTGGCACGCGTGGCACCCCTGCTGCAGCGCGAGAAGCGCTTCCTGCGCGGCACCCGCCTGGTCGTCGAGCTGCCGGACGAACGCGATGCCGCCATGCTGCGCGATGGCGTCGGAGAGGGCAAATATCCCGGCCTGGGCGAAAAAGCCGGCTGGCTGGTGGACATGCTGGCGGCGATCGATCCATCGCACTGGTCGGCGTCGCTGGACATGTCGCCGGACGAATGCATTGCCCTGAGCGCCGGCACCGACTACCAGGAAGCACTGCTGCTCGGCTGGACGGGCGCCTTGCAGCTGCACCTGGCGCATGCCTCCACGCCGGGCCTGCTGGCCTGGCTCGAAGCATGGACCCGCATCTGGCTCAAGGCCGACGGCACGGTGCGCTACCAGAATGCGGCGGCCTTCGTGGGCGCCTATGCGGCCTTGCCCGCGCCCACCCTGCACGCCATGTTGCTGACGCTGGTCGAGGCCAGCAGCATGCCCTGGCAGGCGGACGACGCCGCGCTGGCGGAACTGCTCCACCAGCTGGCGGCGGCCACGCCGGCGCCATGGCCCGCGGCGCTGTCGCACGCGATCGGCCGGCGCCTGCTTGCCGCCTTGCCCGCAGTGCCGGCCCAGCAGTGGTCTTTCCGTTCCGCGCTGCCCGCGCTGGCGGCGGTCCTCGATCCGGCCGCGCTCACCGATGCCGCGCGCCAGTGGCCGGGCCTGGCGGAGGACCCGCAAGGCTGGCAGGGCCCGGTCGACCAGTTTTTCCACCTCGTGCGTTTCCGCCACGAGATGATCCTTTCATTCCAGGAGCCCGCATGACCGCACTCAGCACCGTCCTTCGCCAGCACGCCGAGACCCAGTACGCCACCGAACTGGAAGCCTTGATAGCCTGCGACACACGCCAGCGCCCGCCGCGCTGGAAGATGTCGCCCTGGGCGGTGGCGACTTACCTGCTGGGCGGGAAGCTGGACAACGGCGTGGAGATCAGCGCCAAGTACATCGGCAATCCGCGCGTGATCGAGATCGCCGTCGCCACCCTGGCGACCGACCGTGCCCTGCTGCTGCTGGGCGTGCCCGGCACTGCCAAGTCATGGGTATCGGAGCACCTGGCGGCGGCCATCAGCGGCGACTCCACGCTGGTGGTGCAAGGCACCGCCGGCACCGGCGAAGAGGCGCTGCGCTATGGCTGGAACTACGCCCAGCTGCTGTCGAAAGGGCCGTCGCTGGAAGCGGTAGTGGCCAGCCCGGTGATGCGCGCCATGCGCGAAGGGAAGATCGCGCGCGTCGAAGAGCTCACCCGCATCGCCGGCGAGGTGCAGGACAGCCTGATTTCGATCCTGTCCGAGAAGGTGCTGCCGATCGCCGAACTCGATGACGAAGTGCTGGCCGCGAAGGGCTTCAACATCATCGCCACCGCCAACGACCGCGACCGCGGCGTCAACGAGCTGTCCAGCGCCCTGAAGCGGCGCTTCAACACCGTGGTGCTGCCGCCGCCGCGCAGCGCGGACGAAGAGGTGCGCATCGTGCAGACCCGCGTGGCCAGCATGGGCCGCGCGCTCGAACTGCCGGGCGAACTGCCGGCGCTCGAGGAAATCCGCCGCATCGTCACGGTCTTCCGCGAGCTGCGCGAAGGCATCACGGCGGACGGCAAGGTGAAGCTCAAGGCGCCCAGCGCGAGCATGAGCACGGCCGAAGCGATTTCCGTCATCACCCACGGCATGTCGCTGGCGGCCCACTTCGGCGATGGCGTGCTGCGCGGCGCCGACCTGGCTGCCGGCATGGTCGGCGCGATTGTCAAGGATCCGGTCCAGGACCGCGTGGTCATGCTCGAATACCTGGAGACCGTGGTCAAGGAACGCGACGGCTGGAAGGACCTGTACCGCGCCTGCCGCGACGTGATGGCCTGATGCCGGCAGGACGATGAGCGTACACCTGTTCGGCATCCGCCACCACGGCCCCGGCTGCGCGCGCAGCCTGGTCGACGCGCTGCAGGCGCTGCAGCCGGACTGCATCCTGGTCGAGGGCCCTCCCGAGGCGGACGCGCTGCTGGCCCATGTCGGCGAGCCGGGCCTGAAGCCGCCCTGCGCGCTGCTGGTCTATGCGCCGGCGGCGCCGCAGCGTGCCGTGTTCTATCCGTTCGCCGAATACTCGCCCGAGTGGCAGGCCATCCTCTACGCCAACGCGCATGCCGTGCCGGTGCGCTGCTGCGACCTGCCGCAAAGCCACCGGCTGGCCGAAGCCCCTGGACAGGACGAAGCGCCGGCGCAGGACAAGATGCCAGCGCAGGATGAACCGCCAGCCACGCCGGGCCTGCGTGCCGACCCGCTGGCCTGGCTGGCCGAAGCGGCCGGCTTCAGCGACACCGAGACCTGGTGGGACCATCTGGTGGAGCAGCGCAGCAATGGCCTGGACCTGTTCGCGGCGATCGCGGAAATGATGACAGTGGTGCGCGAGCAGATCGGCCCCCAGGAGGACGAACTCGAGCTGCGCCGCGAGGCGTACATGCGCAACATGATCCGGGCCGCCGAAAAGCAGGGCTCGCAGCGCATCGCCGTGGTGTGCGGCGCCTGGCACGTGCCGGCGCTGGCGCGCATGCCGGCCGCGAAAAGCGACAACGACCTGCTCAAGGGCCTGCCGAAGGAAAAACTGGCGGCGACCTGGACGCCGTGGACCTACGGCCGGCTCAGCTTCGCCAGCGGCTATGGCGCCGGCGTGGGGGCGCCGGGCTGGTACCAGCATGTGTGGGACCATCGCGAGCAGGCCAGCCTGCACTGGCTGACCGGCGTGGCGACGCTGCTGCGCCGGCACGACCTGGACGCCTCGCCGGCCCACATCATCGAAGCCTCGCGCTTGGCCGACACGCTGGCGGCACTGCGCGAACGGCCGCGCGCCGGGCTGGACGAACTGATGGAAGCGGTGCGCGCGGTGTTCTGCCACGACAGCGAGCTGCCGCTGCAACTGATCCGGCGCGAGCTGCTGGTCAACGACCGCCTGGGTGAAGTGCCGCCCTCGGTGCCCACCCTGCCGCTGATCCAGGACGTGCAGGCGCAGCAGAAACGGCTGCGCATGGCGGTGCGGGCGGACACCCTCGACATCGATCTCGACCTGCGCCAGCCGGCGCACCTGGAAAAGAGCGTGCTGCTGCACCGGCTGGCGATGCTCGGCATCGCCTGGGGCAGCCGGCAGGTGGTGCGCGGCAAGAGCGGCACCTTCCACGAACTATGGCGCCTGGCATGGGAACCCGGGTTCGCGATCCGCCTGATCGAGGCCAGCGTCTGGGGCTCGACACTGGAGGATGCCGCCAGTGCCTGCGCCGTGAGCCGCGGCGCGGCGGCGCCCGACCTGCCGGCACTGACGGCGCTGATGGAACAGGTGCTGCTGGCCGACCTGCGCCCCGCCGTCGCGCCACTCATGGCGCGCATCCAGGATGCCAGTGCGCTGACAGCCGACCTGGGCTTCCTGCTGGCCGCCCTGCCGCCGCTGGTCAACGTGCTGCGCTACGGCAGCGTGCGCGGCACCGACACGGCGGTGCTGGCGAGCGTGGTCGACGGCCTGGTGGCACGCGCCTGCGTGGCATTGCCGTTCGGCGTGCGCGGCCTGGCCGACGAACCGGCGGCCCAGCTGCTGGCCCACCTCGTCGCCGGCGACGCGGCGATCCGCACCCTGCAGGACGACGAGCATGGCGCCGCCTGGTTCGCGGCGCTGGAGGCCGGGGTACGCAGCGAAGCCACGCATCCCTTGCTGGCCGGGCGCGCGGTGCGCATCCTCACCGAGCAAGGCCATTGGCCGATGGGCGAGGCCTCGCGCCATCTTGTGCTGCTGTGCTCACGCGCCGTCGCGCCGCTGGCGGCCGCCCAGTGGCTGGAGGGCTTCCTGCAGGGCAGCGGCACCCTGCTGGTCCATAACGACGAACTCTGGCATGCCGTCAATGGCTGGGTGCTGTCGCTGCCGGCGGAGACCTTCACCGGGCTGCTGCCGCTGCTGCGCCGCACCTTCGGCAGCTTCCACGCGCCGGAACGCCGCCAGCTGGCGGAACGCGCGAAGGCCGGCGCGGCAGGCCCGCCAGGATTGGCGGCGGCATCGGCCCGCGGCAACCTGCCTGCGATCGATCCGGTGCGCGCGCGGCGCGTGTTGCCGGTCCTTGCAACGATACTTGGCGGCGCCGCGGCGCGGGAGGCAGTGCATGACGAATGATCACGACCAGGCGGAAGCCGCGCGCCGCTGGCGCCTTGTGCTCGGCGGCGCCTCCGACAAGCTGCTGGCCCCCGCCGACCTGGCCATGGACCGGGCGCTCGACGCGCTGTATGGTGCCGACCCGTCGGCCCCGCGCGGCGGGCTGGGCGCCTCGGCGCCGAACGTGGCACGCTGGCTGGGCGACATCCGCCAGTATTTCCCGTCGACGGTCGTGCAGGTCATGCAAAAGGATGCGCTCGACCGGCTCGGCCTGCAGCAGATGCTGTGCGAACCCGAAATGCTGCAGGCGGTGGAGGCCGACGTGCACCTGGTGGCCACCCTGCTGAGCCTGAACCGCATCATGCCGGACAAGACGCGCAGTACCGCGCGCATGGTGGTGGGCAAGGTGGTGCGCGAGCTGGAGGAGAAGCTGGCCAGCCCCTTGCGGCAGGCCGTGACGGGCAGCTTGAACCGGGCGACGCGCAACCGCCGGCCGCGCCATAACGAGATCGACTGGCTGCGCACCATCCGCGCCAACCTGAAACACTACCAGCCCGACTACCAGACCATCATTCCGGACACCCGGATCGGCTTCGGCCGCAAGGGCCAGACGCTGCGCGACATCGTGCTGTGCATCGACCAGAGCGGCTCGATGGCGCCATCGGTCGTGTATGCCAGCGTATTCGCGGCCGTGCTGGCGAGTATCAAGGCGGTCAGCACCTCGGTAGTGGTGTTCGACACCGCCGTGGTCGACCTGACGCCGCTGCTGTCGGATCCGGTCGAGGTATTGTTCGGCACCCAGCTGGGCGGCGGCACCGACATCAACCGCGCGCTGGCCTACAGCCAGGGCCTGGTCAGGCGGCCGAAGGACACGATCTTCGTGCTGATCAGCGACCTGTACGAGGGCGGCCGCAACGACGAGATGCTGGGGCGCGCGGCGGCGATGATCGCCAGCGGCGTGCAGTTCATCGTGCTGCTGGCACTGGACGACCAGGGCGCGCCCTCGTACGATAAAAGTAACGCGGCAAAGCTGGTGGCGATGGGGGCGCCGTGCTTTGCCTGCACGCCCGACCTGTTCCCCGACCTGATGGCCGCGGCGATCAAGCGCAACAGCCTGGAACAGTGGGCGGCAAAGGCGGGCATCGTTCACGTGTAAGCAGGTGGGTTGCGCCGCCGCCGCGTGCAGGGGCTTTCAGCGCAGCAGTTCTTCCAGCACCTTGGCGGCCTGCTTGCCGGCGGCTTTCGACCTTGCCCTGCGCCGCCAGATGGCGAATGCTGCCAGTACGGCGCATGCGCCAATGGCGGCAACCGGCAGCGGGACCGGCGAGGGATCTGCCTCCGCCACGGTGAACGGATCGCGCAGCGCCTCGGGAAACGGGCGTGCCGCCACCGGCACGATTTTCCAGTGGGCCTGGTCCGCCGGCACCCGCGCGCGGAATTCATCGAACGAGAATACCGGCGCCGAACCGCTGGCACGACTCGATGGCACCTGCGGAATGCGCACCAGGAACACGGCGTCGATATCGCCCGCGAGCTGGTGCTCGTAAGCGCTCAGGATACGTTGCGTGCCGGTGGCACCTGCCAGGTGTAGCAGGTCCAGCCCTGCGGCCTCGAAGGCCACGGCTGGCAACAGGCGGGTTTGCTCTTCGTTCAGATAGTCATACATCCTGCGGCCGCTGTGCAGACTGCCATCCTTGGCCGACAGATAGGCATAGGCAGCCAGCGATTTCAGCGGGGCGGTCGGCCCGCGCTGCGGAATGTGCCAGCCGAGCGAATCGAACACGTCCAGGCTGATGCCGGCACAGTTGGCGGTTGCATGGCGATACTGGAAATCATGGCGGTAGAGCTTGTTCATGACACGCTGCACGCCGCCCTGGAATGCCTCGGCCGTGCGCTCGTTGTTGAGCACCGCGACCAGCATCCAGGACGGGCGGTAGTATTGCTGGCCGCTGTTCAGGTCCATCAGGTAGTTGTCCATCGGGAGCGTGGCCGCGACGATGCCCTTTTCACTGACCGAATCGAGGTTGTAGAAATTGTTCACGGCCCAGCCGGACCATTCGCCACGATCGCCGATACGGCCGGTGGCGACAGCGAAATGGCCGCCCAGCGATTCATCGTCGTCACCCTGGGCGCCATTCAGGACAAACGCCAGCACCGGCTTGCGCTTCCAGTCGCGGCGCTGGCCGGGGTGCCGTTCCCACAGCAGGCGTGTTTCGATTCCCCGTGCGTTCCCGGCCGGCTCGCGCACGAAGGCAGCCAGGTCCCCGGGTTTCTGGAAGGGGTTTGCCTGCAGGCTGGCTGGTTCGAAAGCGAAGTCGCCGGGCCAGATCGTGCGGGCGACAAACGCCTTCCTTGCGCCCGCGCTGTCGATCGTGCCACGCATCCGCACTGCCCTGCCGGCGAAATAGGCCGCAGTCCTGTCGTCGGCATAGGACAGGTTGGTAGCCAGCTTCGGTACCAGCCTGATGTCGAGCTTCCCGCCGCTGGCAGTGCGAACGCGGCGCGCGCCCGGCAGCATGACCGCGCCCCCTCGAGAATACGCGACGCGCCGATCCATACCAGGGATGGATAGGCCAACCGCGGCGGCAGCGATGCGGCGGCCCACCTGCCGACATCGTCCTTCCGGTCGATCCCGCGCGTAAAGGCCGAAGCGGCCGAGCCGGCGCTGGGCACGGCGATCAGCTCGTTCTCGAAATACCACAGGCCCTGTTCGGGAACCGTGCAGGTGCCGCACTTTCCGGTATCCAGGCGCATGCCGTCGGCGGGCAGCAATCCGATGGATTCGGAATCCAGCGCGCCTTTCAGGCCAGCGGGCCATGCGGTCGTGGTGGGGCCTGCCGCACTGGCGAAGGTCGCAAACGCCGTTGCGGCGATGGCAAAGAGGTTTCGGGCCATGCTCGTTCCCTGTTCACGGTAAAAGCAGAGCTTAGCGTGGGGAACGGGCTGGCAAGTTGACTTAAGGCAACGTTTGGCTACAGGGTATTCAGACCCTGAAAGTGCTGATCAGCTGCATCAGCCGGGCGGTCTGGTCCTGCAGGCTGCCCGCGGCGCCGGCGGCTTCCTCCACCAGCGCGGCGTTCTGCTGGGTGACGGCGTCCATCTCCGTGATCGCCTGGTTGATCTGCGTGATGCCAACTTCCTGTTCGCGACTGGCACCGGAGATCTCGCCGATGATGTCGGCCACGCGCTGCACGCCGTGGACGACGTTATTCATCGTCGCACCGGCTTCGTTGACCAGTTTCGAGCCCAGGCTGACTTTTTCCACCGAGGTGTCGATCAGCTGCTTGATTTCCTTGGCGGCCGCGGCGGAGCGCTGCGCCAGGTTGCGCACCTCGCTGGCGACGACGGCGAAACCACGGCCCTGTTCGCCGGCGCGGGCAGCTTCGACGGCGGCATTCAGCGCGAGGATATTGGTCTGGAACGCAATCCCGTCGATGACGGAAATGATGTCGACGATGCGCCGTGACGAAGCATCGATCTCACCCATCGTCGCGACGACGCGGGAAACAACGGCGCCGCCGTCGCGTGCCACGCCGGATGCAGCCGCGGCGAGGTCGTTGGCCTGCTGCGCGTTGGCCGCGTTCTGCTGGACGGTGGATGTTATCTCTTCCATCGACGATGCCGTCTCTTCGAGCGCACTGGCCTGCTGTTCCGTACGGGCGGACAACTCCAGGTTGCCGTTGGCAATTTCGCGCGATGCGGTGTCGATTTCACCGGTACCGGTGCGTACGGCCGTGACGATGTTCAGCAGCTCGCCGTTCATCTCCTTCATCGCCTGCATCAGTTGACTCGTCTCGTCGCGGCCATGCACGTCGATATGGCTCGTCAGGTCGCCGCTGGCGACCGTGCGGGCCACCTCGACGGCCCGCGTGAGCGGGCGCACGATCGACGTGGTGATCAGCCAGGCCGCTGCGCTGCCCAGCAGTACCGCCATGGCGGCGGCGCCCCAGAGCATGCGCTGTGTCAGCGTATAGGTTTGTTGCGCAGCCGCGGCTTTTGCATCGAAGTGCTTTTCCTGGAAGTCGACCTGCGCACGCAATGCGTCCGCCAGCCCCTTGAGCGCGCTGTAGAGCGGACCGTAGGCCAGCGTGTTCGCTTCGTCGCGCCGGCCTTCCTTGACGAGTGCCACTGCCTGGCTCAGTGCCGCCACATAGCTGTCGCGCTTTTCCCTGGTGGTTGCCTGCAGGGCCTTTTCCTCCGGAGTCGCCAGGAGCTTGTCGAGTTCGGCGATGCCTTCGTTGAATTCGCCGATATCCTTGGCCAGTTTTTCCTGGGCCTTGGCGCTGACTTGGGGATCGCTGGCCGAAACGAGCTGGGCCAGCCGGCCATAACTGCCGCGCACATTATCGATTGCGAAGTTGGCGGCGCGCGCCCGTGGCCAGATTTCCCCGGCCATTTCGGTCGTGCCATGGTTCAGGTCGCGCAGGGCACCGTTGCCGATGACAGTCAGCAGCATGACGAGTGCGATAAGCAGGCCGAAACCGAGCGCCAGGCGTGTCGATATCTTGAGGTTTTGCAGGTTCATATCAGGTGTCGTTTGGATCGACAGCACAGGGGCAGGGCCAGTAGCGATGACATTGGCGCGCGGATGCGCTGGCGAAAGAACTGAGCGCGCGCGACGGGGATAGGGTTGCGGCGAGGAAAGAAGCGCAGTTTATCTTCTTTATTGCCCTTGAGCAAGTGCAACGCGTCGCAATATACTGACACTGTGGCCGAGCAACAAAATGTTGGGTAGTTCTGCTGGCCGTTTGGCAAGGAGACTCTGCTGTACGCGTCTGCATCAAGCAATGGCCGGCGCGGCGACGGTTCGGGACCGGGGCACCACGTCCACAGCGTCCTGCAAAGTGCGCGCCCCAATGCGAAAAACCCCCGCCAGGCTCACGATTCATCGTGAGCGGACGGGGGTTTCTCTATATAACAGCCTGACGATAACCTACTTTCACACTGGTTGCAGCACTATCATCGGCGCAAAGTGCCGGGTCGGGCAATGCCCGGCACTGCGCCGGTTCGGGACCGGGAACCAGGTCTGCGGCGTCCTGCAAAATACGCATTCCCGCAAAATGTGTGCCCCAAAGCGAAAAAACCCCGCCAGCACACGCTAGCGGGGGTTTTTCTATATAACAGCCTGACGATAACCTACTTTCACACTGGTTGCAGCACTATCATCGGCGCAAAGTCGTTTCACGGTCCTGTTCGGGATGGGAAGGGGTGGGACCGACTTGCTATGGTCATCAGGCATGACTTGTACATCAT
>DASVVD010000215.1:0-7439 GCA_036386715.1 Pseudoduganella sp. | reverse complement strand
TGCTTTTTACTTATCGGGCAAGGCGGTGCTTGCTGCGGCCGGCGAGCGCCGGCCGGGCATCAGGCCATTTCCACGCTCTTCCTGCGGCGGCGTGCAGCGAAGCCAACGATGGCCAGACCGCCGGCCAGCATTGCAAACGTGGCGGGTTCCGGTACTGGATTGATGGCGATCGTGGAATTGAAACGCAGCGAACCGTAGAGGCTTGGACCGTAGGGACCATTTGCCTCGTCATATTGGCGGAAGTCCACCGCAAAACGTGCCAGCTCCCCGGTCGTGTCGTCGTAGTCGATCTCCAGCACGTTGAACCAGCCATACAGCGTATTGTTGCCACGGCCATTGCCGGATACATCGAGGCCCGGCCGGGTCGGCGAATTGAACGGGAAACGGGTGGCGCGGTCGTAGAGACCGGTATGCAATACCTGGCCGTCATTGGTATTGGTGACCGGGTCATAGCTCGGTGCTGCGAACGAGAACGACCAGTAATTGCCGTCGTTGTAATTGATCTGCACGCCGCGTTCCGGCGAACCGTAGTTGTTGTTGCCAAAGAAAATGCCCTGGTCACCGTGCGTCCAGGTCGTTTCGGCGGCGCCGACGGCTCCGCCAACCCAGCTGCCCGGTTCGGTATGCAGATAGACGCTGGCGGTATTGGCGATCGCGGCGTGGCTTACCGACGTGCACAGCAACGCGGCCAGTGGAGCGAAACGTATCAATTTCATCAATGAAGTCATGGTCATCCTTATAGTTTTGGTGAGGGTTAAAGCAATGAACTGCGGCGAAATTTCCATTACAATCCTACCAAGTTTTTATGTTTTTAACAATATGTTATCTATTGATTAATTCGCGTGGTTCGCTGCCGATCAATATCTCTATCAGTCCCATCCATGGCGCCAGCATTTTGCGTTGTTTCACGCGACCATTTGCAATGCGGCAGCGCCCAGTCGTGCTGCGCCTGTGATCAAGCCAGCGGTCAGACAGTCCGGCTCGTCGTGGAATGGACATGCCATTTCCTGGGTGGCTGCATCTGCCTGTCGTGTACGGGCTTAGCGTCCGGTACCGCGCGCCTGGCGGGCAAAGCAGTTCGGCATGGAGACCTGCTGCCCTCGGGTCTCGCACATATTCATTGCCGTGAAGGAACTCTGACGAATGCACGACAGCACCATTTCGAAAACTTCAAAATAATTCTAGACGACCGGTCTACTTAGTGATATCTTGAATCCCATGTTGCAGGAAACAGAACATACGCGACACCTCGACAGGTTTCTTGCATCACCCTTTTAGACGACCGGTCTAATTTAAACATTGCAAATTGGAGAATGACATGAAAAAAGTTCTGATGGTCCTGACCTCGCACGATCAACTGGGCAATACCGGCCGCAAGACCGGCTTCTGGCTCGAAGAGCTGGCTGCGCCCTATTACACCTTCAAGGATGCCGGCGTCGAGGTCGTGCTCGCTTCACCAAAAGGGGGCCAGCCTCCACTGGACCCGAAAAGCAACGAGCCGTCGTTCCAGACCGACCTGACCCGCCGTTTCGAGGCCGATGCCGCGGCCAATACGCAACTGGCCACGACCCTGCGCCTGGACAGCGTCAACCAGGCCGACTATGACACCGTGTTCTATCCGGGTGGGCACGGCCCGCTGTGGGACCTGGCCGAAGACCTGGACTCGATCGCGCTGATCGAAGCCTTCCTGGCCGCCGACAAGCCGGTTGCCCTGGTCTGCCATGCACCGGGCGTGCTGCGCCACGTCAAGACGCCCGCCGGCCGTCCGCTGGTCGAAGGCAAATCCGTTACCGGCTTTACCAATACCGAAGAAGACGGCGTCGGGCTGAGCCAGATCGTGCCGTTCCTGGTCGAGGACGAACTCAAGGCCAATGGCGGCAAGTACTCGAAAGGTGCCGACTGGGGCTCGTACGTGGTGCGCGATGGCTTGCTGATCACCGGCCAGAATCCCGCCTCGTCGAGCGCCGCCGCCGCGCTCCTGCTTCAGCAGTTCGCCTGATCCAGGGCGGACAGGTTTCAACGCAAGAGCATCGTCCCTTCACCAACCGGACCATTACCTGGTTCAAGGAGTTTTAAATGAACAAGCTCAATCGCATTGCCTCGGCAGTCACCCTGTCGCTCGCCGCCATCGCCACGCAAGCCAGCGCGGCCCCTGTCAGGAATGTCGTCCTGGTCCACGGTTTTTTTGCTGACGGCTCCGGCTGGAAGGGTGTCGCGGACATCCTGGCGAAGGACGGCTTCAATGTCTCCGTGGTGCAGCAACCGGAAACATCGCTTGCCGACGACGTGAAGGCAACCACCCGGGCCATCGATGCCCTGGAAGGCAACAGCATCCTGGTCGGCCATAGTTATGGCGGCATGGTGATCACCGAAGCCGGCAACAATGCCAAGGTCGCCGGCCTGGTGTATGTCGCAGCGTTCGCGCCGGACGCCGGCGAAAGCCTGAAGGACCTGGTCGACAGGAGCCCGCCCGCGACCAAAGGGATCAAGGCCACTGCGGATGGTCACCTGTATTTCGATGCTGCGCTGTTCCACGCCGATTTCGCAGCCGACGTGCCGGTCGCGGAGACCAAATTCATGGCCCTGTCGCAGGTCATGCCGGCTGTCCAGACGGCGGCTGCCCCGGTAGTGCAGGCAGCATGGAAAAGCAAACCGAGCTGGGCGATCATCTCGGCTGCCGACCGCACGGTCAATCCCGACCTGGAGCGGTTCATGGCGAAACGGGCCGGCAGCAGGACAGTGGAAATCGAAGGCAGCCATGCCGCCTTCATTGCGCATCCCGACCAGGTGGCCAAGGTGATCGAGCAGGCCGCCGCCGCCGCCGGGACCCGGAATTGACCATCCGCCGATCTTCTGTCGCCAAGAATATAGACGACCGGTCTAATTAAATGTATAGTGCATCCATGGCTAAAGCACTCCACAACGATTCATCCGATATCCGGGACAACATCCTTGCAGTAGGACAGCGCATCATGTCCGGCAAGGGTTTCTCGGCTGTCGGCTTGAATGAGATCCTGACGGAAGCAAAGGTACCGAAAGGTTCCTTCTACCATTACTTCAGTTCGAAAGACGCGTTCGGCGAAGCATTATTATCGACCTACTTCGACGATTACCTGGCGAGCATGGACAGCACGATGCGCCAGCCCGGCCTGACCATGGCGCAGCGCCTGATGGATTATTTCGCCCAGTGGCGCGCCAACCAGTCGTTCCTCGATTGCCAGGGCAAATGCCTGGCGGTCAAGCTGGCGGCGGAAGTTGCCGACCTGTCGGAGCCGATGCGCGCGGTCCTGAACCGGGGGACCTCATCGATTACCGCCAGGTTGACGGAGGCGATCGAACAGGGCGTCGCCGAAGGCTCGCTGGCGATCGACGACAGTGCAGGAAATATCGCTGAAAACCTGTACCAGCTCTGGCTCGGTGCCAGCGTCATGGTCAAGATCGTGCGCGGCACGGGCCCGTTCGACTCCGCCATGGCCGCCACACGGCACATGCTTCATCTGGACCATTGACAAGCAGTTTCAAGCACTTCCCGCGAAGTGTTTTTTTTCGATCACTTTATAGACGACCGGTCTATTTCAACACTGGATCAGTTTAATCATTCACAAGGAATCCCATGCCAGCCACCACCACTCTTCCATCGGCCACGTTGTTCGATGGCGCATACTACCTCAGCATCGACGGCAAGCTCGTGCCCTCGGAAACGACTTTCGACGTCGTCAATCCGGCCACCGGTGCGTTGCTCGCGCGTGCACCCGCCGGGACCATCGCCCAACTCGACGATGCGATCGCGGCGGCCAGCACTGCCTTCAAATCCTGGTCGGCGATCGGCTACGACAAACGCCAGCAATACCTCAACGATTACGCCGACGCGCTCGAGGCGCACCGCGATGAACTGGCCCGCCTGCTCGTGCTGGAACAGGGCAAGCCGCTGAAGACCATGGCCGAGCCGGAAGTCGACCAGTCCATCGCCTGGATCCGCCAGATTGCCGCCCGTCGCATTCCCGTAGAAATCGTCGAGGAGACCGACAGCCACGTCGTCGAGCTGCACCACACGCCGCTCGGCGTGATCGGCGCGATCACGCCATGGAACTTCCCGGTGCTGCTGGCTTTGTGGAAAGCCGCTCCCGCGCTTAGCACCGGCAACACCATGGTCATCAAGCCATCGCCGTTCACGCCGCTGACCTCGCTGCGCTTCGGCCAGATCGCGCAGTCGGTCCTGCCGCCGGGCGTGCTGTCGGTGGTTTCCGGCAATGACGAACTGGGGCCGCACATGACGGCTCACCCGGACATCGCCAAGATCAGCTTCACGGGTTCCACGGCCACCGGCAAGCAGGTGCTCCGTTCGGCGGCCGGCACGATCAAGCGCGTGACGCTGGAACTGGGCGGAAACGATGCCGCCATCGTCATGCCGGATGCCGATTGGGAATCGATCATTCCGCAGCTGTTCTGGGGCGCGGTCGGCAACTCCGGCCAGTGGTGCGTCGGCATCAAGCGCCTGTACGTGCACCGTTCGTACCATCCACGATTCGTCGACGCCTTCGTCGCCTACGCGCGCAGGCAGAAGCTGGGCAACGGCCTGGATCCGGAGGTCACGGTCGGTCCGGTGCAGAACCGCATGCAGTTCGACAAGGTCAGGGCCATCCTCGAGGACATCAAGGCCAGGGGCTACAAGGTCGTGCTGGGAGGAGAAGTCGACCCTGACCGTTCCGGCTATTTCATTCCGGTGACCGTGGTCGACAATCCGCCGGAGGATTCGATCATCGTGCAGGAGGAACAATTCGCGCCGATCGTGCCGATCATCGCGTATGACGACATCGACGACGTGATCGCGCGCGCCAACGACAGCCCGTTCGGCCTGGGCGGCTCGGTATGGGGCCGCGACACGAAGGCCGCCGTCGCCGTCGCCAACCGCCTGGAGACCGGCATGGTATGGGTGAACGAGATCCATACGCAGGGCGTCGACATTCCGTTCGGCGGCCACAAGCAATCGGGCCTGGGCACCGAGCATGGCAGCGAAGGCCGGCAGCTCTTCACGAATCCGAAGACCATCCTCATCCGCAAATAAGCGCCAGCCCGGGCCACGGCTCGGGCCAACCCGGAGAATCCCATGTCATTCCAAACCATTCCCCGCGCCCAGGCGCACCTGCTGGCGGCGCCGGCCGCCGGTAACGCGATACCCGGTAGCGGCACACGGCGGCCAGCCGGAACGGCCGCCAGCGGATCGCTGTCGATGACCGCAGCCATCGCGTGCATCGTGCTGGTGGCACTGGCGCTTCGCCCGGGCATCGTGTCCACCGGGCCGCTCCTGCCGGCCATCATCGAGGCATTCGGCCTGTCCCACACGCAGGCATCGCTGTTGACGGCCATTCCGACATTGTTGATGGGCCTGCTGGCGGCGCCGGCACCATGGCTGTCGCGCCGCTACGGACGCGACCGTGTGATGGTGGGCGCCCTCGCCCTGTTGGCCGTGTCCACCATGGCACGCGCGTGCGCGGATTCGGTAGCGCTGCTGTTCCTGACGACGGTCGGCATCGGCGCCGGCATTGCGGTCGCGGGAGTATTGATCGCGGGTTTCGTCAAGGCGGGCTTTCCCAAGCAGGTGGCGATCTTCATGAGCCTGTATGCGACCGCGCTGGCGCTGGGCAGCACGCTGTCGGCGGCGGCCACGGGATCGATCGCCGCGGCGACCGGCGGCTGGCGCTGGGCTTCGGGCATCTGGGCCTTGCCCGGCGTGGTCGCCTTGCTGGCCTGGCTGCTTATCGGCACACGCGGCACACGCGGCACGGCGCCGGTCGCGGCAGTGCCGGTGCAGCGCTATCGCATGCCTTTTCGCAATCCGACCGCCTGGCTGATCGCCCTGTTTTTCGCCTGCAATAACTTCGTCTTCTATGCCTGCATCTCGTGGCTGGCGCCCATGTATGTGGAAACCGGCTGGACGCCGTCGCAGGCCGGCTTGTTGCTCGCTACCTTCACACTGGCGTTCATGGTGGCCAATCCCGTGTTCGGCTTCCTGAGCCGCAACGAGGATCGCCGGCTGCCGTTGGCGATCAGCGCCGGCACCGCCCTGGCAGGCGTGCTGACAATGGCGATCGCACCGGCGGCATCGCCCTATCTGGTGGTGGCGGTCACTGCATTCGGTACCGGCGGTTCGTTCACACTGTCGATGACGCTTCCCCTCGACAATACGCAACATGCCGAGGAAACCAGCGCCTGGAACGCCTTTGTCCTGCTTGTCAGCTATACGATTGCCGCCGCCGGGCCGCTGGCGGTAGGGCAGCTGCGCGATGCCAGCGGCACGTTCCACTCCGCACTCTGGCTGATCGTGGCGATCAGTGCGGTCATGCTGGCGCTGACCCCATTCCTTCAACCGTATCGCTACCGGCAGGCGCAAAAAGCCGCCCTGGCGTAACGTGACGGGCTGGCCACCGGGCGGGCTGTCTAGCCGTGCTGCCCATGCGTCAGGAACAGCACGATGGCCACGCCCAACGCGATCAGCAGCACCTGCGGCACGGTTTCCTTCATCGTGGCGCGGCGCTGCATCTGCGGCATCAGGTCGCTGACGGCGATGTAGATGAAGCCGGACGAGGCGAACACCAGTACATAGGGGATCAGGTTGCTGGCGCGGTCCAGCGTGTAGTAGCCCAGCAGGCCGCCGGCCACGGCGAGCAGGCTGCACAGCAGGTTGTACACATAGGCCCGCGTGCGCGAGAAGCCGGCGTTGAGAAGCACGATGAAGTCGCCGATCTCCTGCGGGATTTCATGCGCGATGATGGCCACGGCGGCCACGATGCCCAGGTTCGGGTCGGCCAGGAACGCCGCGGCGATCAGGATGCCGTCGGTGAAATTGTGCATGCCGTCGCCGACCAGGATCATCCAGCCGGCGCGGCCGGCTTCATGCTTGTCGTGGCCATGCGCGTGGTGGTGCCCGTCGCCTTCGTGGTGGTGCGAGTGGCGCAGGATCGCCAGCTTTTCCAGCATGAAGAACGTCAGCAGGCCGGCCAGCAGCGTGGCGAAGAGCGTGCGGGGGTCGGCACCGGATTCGAAGGCTTCCGGCAGCGCATGCAGCAGCGACGTGGAGAGCATGATGCCCACCGACAGGCTGACCATCCGTTCGACGACCCGCGACAGCAGCGTGAACGAAAACAGCGCCGCCGCGGTAATGCTGGCGGCGCCGGCGAGCGTGGTGGCCAGCAGGATTGAAATGAGTACCGGATCGATTTTGGAGCCTCTTGTGCGCTGTACTGCGCGCGCGGCACCGGGGTCCGGGCAGCGCGCAAACCGGACATTTTACCGTCCAGTTCGCGCTTCTGCTGAAAACACAGTATCAATAAGAAAAATACAGACGGAAAAACCGGGGTGGAATCAGGCCACGCCGTGCTGCCTGAACCACTCGAGTGCCCGCTTCCAGCCATCCCTGGCATCCGCCTCGACATAGCTGG
>DASVVD010000214.1:0-3945 GCA_036386715.1 Pseudoduganella sp. | reverse complement strand
CACTCATATCTCAGCGCGGTAGCCAAGGGCACGATTTGCGGACTCGGCATCGAGGGATACCGCTTTGCCATCGACTTTGCGCTAAAAAGCAGTTAATCTACGCGATCTGCGCGCTATTTACAGCGTAGTCACCCCTGCTCCCGATAACGTCCCTGGCGACGTTTCCGATGAGCATGGCAGCCGCGCCAATTTCACAAAACAAGATTAGACGGGAGTCTCAGATGGATCTACGCAAGCTCAAGACGTTGATTGACTTGGTTGCCGAATCGGATATTGCAGAACTCGAAGTGACCGAAGGCGAGAGCAAGGTACGCATCGTCAAGTCCTCCGCCATGCCGCAGAACCAGGTCGTGATGATGCCGCACCAGGGTGCCCAGGCCCAGTTCGCACCGGCCGCCGCACCAGCCGCCGCCGCACCGGCCGTGGCCGCCGCCGCCGAACCAACCGGCCATATCGTGAAGTCGCCGATGGTCGGCACGTTCTACCGCTCCAACGCGCCGGGCAACGCGCCGTTCGTGGAAGTGGGCGCGGTCGTGAAGGAAGGCGATACGCTGTGCATCATCGAAGCGATGAAGCTGCTCAACGAGATCGATGCCGACAAGTCCGGCACGATCACCCAGGTTCTCGTCGAGAACGGCCAGCCGGTCGAATTCGGCCAGCCGCTGTTCGTCATCGGCTGATTGACCGATTAGCCGATAAGGACTGGCGCGTGCCGGTCCGGCGGCCCCGCCGCCACGTTAGCTCCCTCTTCTAGAACACCCGGCGCGTCCGGGTGTTCGCAAACATAGAACTAGCCATGTTTGAAAAAATCCTCATCGCCAACCGTGGCGAGATCGCGCTGCGTATCCAGCGCGCCTGCCGCGAGATGGGCATCAAGACGGTCGTCGTGCACTCCGAAGCCGACAAGGACGCGAAATACGTCAAGCTCGCCGATGAATCCGTCTGCATCGGGCCTGCCGCGTCGAGCCTGTCGTACCTGAACATGCCGGCCATCATCAGCGCGGCCGAAGTGACCGATGCCGAAGCGATCCACCCGGGCTACGGTTTCCTGTCCGAGAACGCCGACTTCGCCGAGCGCGTCGAAAAATCCGGCTTTGTCTTCATCGGCCCCCGCTCCGATTCGATCCGCCTGATGGGCGACAAGGTATCGGCCAAGCAGGCCATGATCAGGGCCGGCGTGCCGTGCGTGCCCGGTTCCGACGGCGCCCTGCCGGACGATCCGAAGGCGATCGTGCAGATCGCCCGCAAGGTCGGCTACCCGGTCATCATCAAGGCGGCCGGCGGCGGCGGTGGCCGCGGCATGCGCGTGGTGCATACCGAAGCGGCGCTGCTCAACGCGGTCACCATGACCAAGAGCGAAGCCGGTGCCGCGTTCGGCAACCCGGAAGTCTACATGGAGAAATACCTGGAGAATCCGCGTCACGTGGAAATCCAGATCCTGGCCGACGAGCACAAGAACGCTGTCTGGCTGGGCGAACGCGACTGCTCGATGCAGCGCCGCCACCAGAAAGTGATCGAGGAAGCCCCTGCCCCGGGCATTCCACGCAAGCTGATCGAGAAGATCGGCGACCGCTGCGCCGAAGCCTGCCGCAAGATCGGCTACCGCGGTGCCGGCACGTTCGAGTTCCTGTACGAGAACGGCGAGTTCTACTTCATCGAGATGAACACCCGCGTGCAGGTGGAGCACCCGGTCACCGAAATGATCACCGGCATCGACATCGTGCAGGAACAGATCCGCATCGCCTGCGGCGAGCGCCTGCGCTTCCGCCAGCGCGACGTGATGCTGTCCGGCCACGCGATCGAGTGCCGCATCAACGCCGAGGACCCGTTCAAGTTCACGCCGTCACCGGGCCGCATCACGTCCTGGCATGCGCCGGGCGGCCCTGGCGTGCGCGTCGACTCGCACTCGTATGCGGGTTACTATGTACCGCCGCACTACGATTCGATGATCGGCAAGGTGATCACCTACGGCGCCACGCGCGAACAGGCGATCCGCCGCATGCAGATCGCGCTGTCGGAAATGGTGGTCGAGGGCATCCTCACCAACATCCCGCTGCACCGCGAGCTGATGGTGGACGCCCGCTTCATCGAAGGCGGCACCAATATTCACTACCTCGAACAACGGCTGGCAGAAATGCCCAAGGCGGGTGCATGAGCTGGAATGAAATCGTCATCGAAGTCGCCCTCGAGCACGCCGAGGCGCTGTCCGACGCGCTGATGGAAGCCGGCGCGCTGTCCGTCTCCGTCGAGGATGCGGACGAAGGCACCGAGGCGGAACAGCCGCTGTTCGGCGAGCCGGGCATGGAACCGAAGGAAGCGGCCTGGGAACACAGCCGCGTGGTGGCCCTGGCCGACGTGGATGCCGATCATTCGTTCATCGTGGCGGCCGCCGCACAGGCCGTGGGCCTGAAGGCGCTGCCGCCCTACACCATCCGGCACGTCGCCGACGAGGACTGGGTGCGCCTGACGCAATCGCAGTTCGAGCCGATCCATATCGGCAAGAACATCTGGGTGGTGCCGAGCTGGCACGAGGCGCCGGACCCTGCCGCGCTGATCCTGGAGCTCGATCCGGGCCTGGCCTTCGGCACCGGCAGCCACCCGACCACCCGCCTGTGCATGGAATGGCTGGAAGCCCATCCGGCGCCCGGCAAGACGGTGCTCGACTACGGCTGCGGTTCCGGCATCCTGGCAATGGTGGCGCGCAAGCTCGGCGCCGCGCCGGTGACCGGCGTGGACATCGACCCGCAGGCGATCGAATCGGCGCGCGACAACGCCGCCCGCAACAAGGTCGAGGATATCGACTACTTCGTGCCGGACGACTTCGCGCAATCGGCGCATGCGAACGCGCAGTTCGACATCGTGGTCGCCAACATCCTGTCGTCGCCGCTGAAACTGATGGCGCCGATGCTGTCCGGCCGCGTGGCCGATGGCGGCGCGCTGGTGCTGTCCGGCGTGCTGGCACGCCAGGCCGAGGAAGTGGCGGCCGCGTATGCGCCGTTCATCAAGATGTCCGTCTGGGCCGAACACGAAGGCTGGGTGGCGCTGTACGGCCGCAAGGGCGCCGATATCGCTCCCCCTTCACGTCAAGGGTAATGTCTTAACGCATGGCGCTCGCCACGAAATGCCCCCACTGCCATACCGTGTTCAGGGTCGCCCTGGACCAGTTGAAGCTGCGTGGGGGCATTGTGCGTTGTGGAGCCTGCAACGAGATTTTCGACGGCAACGCGGCACTGGTGGAGCCCTCGGTGTCCGCCGCCGGTGCCGCGATCCCGGTCCTGATGCCGGCGGCGGCCATGTCCGCCGGGCTGGACCTGGAGCTCGACCTCGACGAGGTGCTGGTGCGGCCGCCGAAGGCGGCCCCCGGCCCTGAGGATCACGCCCCAGCGCCGCGCCATGCCCGCGAAATCGATGACGACGAGGACCTGCACCTGGCGATTCCCGCCGTGGCTGATGAATCGGAACGTGAATCGGAACGCGAGCCGGAGCCAGACCTGGAGCCGGAGTTCCAATCCGATCCTGATCCTGATCCTGATACCGAGCCCGAATCCGCACTCATCGCATCCGACTGCCGCGAACCCGCCTTCGACATGCCCTCCGAGCATATCGTGGCGATCGCGCTGGACGACCTGCACCACTTCGACGACGAGCCGGCCACCCCCTCGCCTTTGCTCATCGACGCCGCCGACCCTGCCGCCAATGCGGCGGCCGACCGCACGGCCGACGATGCCGCCGCCGCCGACCTGCTGACGGCCGCGCCGGAAAGCGCGCTGCTGGCCGCCGGTACCGGTGCCGGTGCCGGCGCGGTTGACATGACTACCGGGGCATCGGCCAGGCCTGGCACGCCAACGATGCAGGATGAAGCGGATGTGCCGGGCGACGAACCGGAATTCGTCCGCCAGGCCGAGCGCCGCGAACGCACGCAGGGCAACGCCCGGCTGGCGATGA
>DASVVD010000213.1:0-7326 GCA_036386715.1 Pseudoduganella sp. | reverse complement strand
CGTGTGCTCAGCGGTCCTGCCGCAGCCACGCGCTGACGGCGGCGAACGCCGCGGCCACCGAGCGCTCGGAAACTGCGCCGGGCGGCTCGGTGTTCGCCAGGCCGGTAAGGCCCATCGACACCACGGATGCGCACAGCGCATCGATGCCGCGTGCTTCGGGCAGGCAGGTTTGAAACACTTTCACCAGGTTGCGGCCCCGCCGGCTGCGCATGTGCGCCGTGTAGGATGCCAGTGCCGGCAGGCGCGCCGCGGCCAGGGCCACGGCAAAGTTGCCGCGCGCCAGGTCGAGCTTGCGGCCATCTCCTTCGGCGCCCAGGCGCTGCAACTGCTCCACGCTGCCGCCATCCACGGCCGCCATCACATGGGCGGCAATCGATTCCAGCCCGGCGATCACCAGGTCGTGCTGCGTGGGAAAGCGGTAACTCAGCGTGGTGTGCGCGATGCCGATGTCGGCGGCAATGGCACGGTGGGTCAGGCCATTAATGCCCTGGGCGGCCAGCCGCATGCCGCAGGCGCGCGCGGCCTGCGCCGACCATGCCGGCACGCGGCCGGCCGCCGCGCCCTCGCCGCCGGCATCGCCGGCATGCCGCATGTCCTCGCACAGCAATCCGAACAGCATGCCATCGGCCGCCCCGGGCGCCGAAGCCCCGCCCGCGAACAGGCGCTGCAGGCACAGGCGGCGCACCAGCCGGTAGGCCGGGTTGCCGTCCAGCGCCATACCGTAGGCCAGTTCGGCAATACTATAGCCGTGCCACCAGCCGCATGCCACGAGCGACGGCGCCAGGCCAGTTCGGGCGGCGAAGCCATCCCAGAATCCACGCCGCTGTGCCCCCCACCCGGCGAACGCGGGCCGCAGGCCATCGTCCCAGGTGCAGGCGTGCAGTATTTCCAGGTAGAGCATCGACAGCGCACGGTCCTGCGTGACCGCCTCCTCGAGGATGGCTTCGGCCATGGCGGCAGCCGTGGCAGGCGGCAAGGTCGGCAAGGACGCAAGCATCCTGCGCCAGCCGTCGAGCCGCACCGCATCGTGCGCCGCTGCCGCGTCGCAGAGGGCCGCCATGATGCCGGCCCGGTCGCCGTAGGCATGGGTGAGCACCGTGACGGAGACCCCCAGCGCCTCGGCCAGCGGGCGCAGCGTCAGCCCGGCCAGGCCTTCGCCCGCGACGATGCCGCAGGCGGCAGCCAGCAGGTTGCCGGCATGCGGTGTCTTCCTGGACCGCCTGGCCGGGGCAGACTTCCCGCCCGTGCCGCCTACAGCCATCCGGCCTTCTTGAAGCGCCGGTAAAGGTAACCGCTGACCGTGGCCATCGTGGCCAGCGCGAACGGATAGCCGTATTTCCACTTCAGCTCGGGCATGTGTTCGAAATTCATGCCCCACAGGCCGGCGAAGGCGGTAAACGCCGCGAAGATTGCTGCGTAGGCGGCCAGCTTCTTGCTGATGTCGTTTTCCTCGATCGCCACCATCGACAGCGTGACCTGGATCGCGGTGTTGATGGTGTCGCGCACGGCATCGAGCCTGCCGGCGATGCGCGACAGGTGATCGTGCACGTCGCGGAAGTATTCCTCGGTCTCGGCCACCACGGCAGGCACCCGGCCGCCGTGCAGCCGCCCCATCGCATCGAGCAGCGGGATCACCGCATGGCGCAGCACCAGCGCCTTGCGTTTCAGCGCATACAGCCGCTCGATGTTGGCGCGCTGTTCGTCCTTCTGGCTGAAGATATGGTCCTCGATCGATTCGAGGTCCGATTCGAGCATGTCGACGATCGGGAAATAGCGGTCGACCACCGCGTCGACCAGCGCGTACAGCACGAAACCTGCGCCCTTGCTCAACTGATGCGGCTCGCGCTCGGCACGGGCGCGCACGGCCGTGAAATCCTGGTCCGAGTCGCGCCGCACCGACAGCACGTAGTTGGGGCCGGCGAACACCGCCAGCTGGCCGACATTGAGCTCGTCGCCTTGCATCTCGACGGTGTGCACGACAACGAAGACGCTGTTGCCGTATTCCTCCATCTTGGGGCGCTGGTGGCCGCGCGCGGCATCCTCGACCGCCAGTTCGTGCAGGCTGAACTCGGCCTGCATGACGGCGATTTCTTCCACGTCCGGATCGCGCAGCGCGACCCAGACGAAGGTATGGGGTTGCATCAGGTATTCGCTGATGTCCACGACCGGGACATCAGAGAGCTTCTTGCCTTCCTGGTAGGCGACACAGTTGATCAGCATGGGTGATGTTGCAATAAGTAAGGTGAATCCAGGCAGGAGCTTACATCAGCGCCCGTGGCGCCGTGCGAAAAACCGCTGGGGCATGCCGCGTGCGCCGGGATTCAGCCAAGGGTATGTTCATACAGGATCGTGGCACCGATCGCGATGAGCACGAACCCGCCAATGAGCTCGGCGCGCTTGCCGACGAGCGCACCGAGCGCCCGCCCGAGCATGATGCCCAGCGTGACCATGGTGAAGGTGCAGGTGCCGATCGCCGCTGCGGTCAGCCAGATATTGGCGTCCGTGAATGCCAGGCCCACGCCCACGATCATCGCATCGATACTGGTGGCGAAGCCGGTCACCACCAGGAGCCAGAACGAGCCGTTGTCGGGCCGGTCGTCATCGTCGTCCGTGGCGGCAAGGCTGGCCATGATCATCCGCACGCCAAGGGCGGCCAGCAGCACGAAGGCGATCCAGTGATCCCATGCCTCGACATACGGCGCGGCGACCTGGCCCAGCGCCCAGCCGGCGATCGGCGTCAGGCCTTCGACGACGCCGAAGATCAGGCCGATGCGCAGCGCGGCGCGCAGGCTGGGTTTTTGCAGGGCGGCGCCCTTGCCGATGGCGACGGCGAATGCGTCGGTGGCCATGGCGAGCGACAGTGCGGCGGTTGCAGCGAAATTCATGCGATGCTTTCCGGTCGGGCATGGCGAACGACATACCGCCTGGCCCGACTGAGCACGCGATACGCCATTGGTCTTGCCAACCGGGCTGGCTATCCGCACCACGGCTGCGCCGAGTATGTTGATGCGGACGCTCCCGGAGAACGAGAGCAGGCTACTCCCCAAAGTGCGGCGCATTATACCCTTGTCGCCGACGTGCGCGAGAGTCGCCACCCGGCGTCAGCGGGCGGCAGGCCTGTTGGCAACGGGCTCGCCGAAGTCGGGCGTACCGTCCGCGTTCCAGCCGATCGCCTGGGCCCGCGTGTGCCGGTTGGGATCCTGCAGCGAGTCGCCGGCAACCTGTTCGGCATCGCGGGCATGGTAGACCAGGATGTCGGTCTTCCCGTCCGGCGATGTCGTGAACGAATTGTGGCCGGGGCCGAACTGGCCGGTGCGCCGGCTGCTGGCGAACACGGGTACCGGCGACTTGGTCCAGGAACGCGCATCGAGCAGGTCCGCATCGTCGCGCGCGGTCAGCATGCCCAGCGCATAGCTGGCATCGGTGGCGCTGGCCGAATAGGTCAGGAACACGCGGCCGTTCTTCACCAGCACGGCCGGCGCCTCGTTGACGTCGAACTTCATTTTCTCCCACGGATAGTCGGGCTGCGTGAGCAGGGTCGCCGGCCCGGTGATCGACAGCGGCGTGTCCATCTTCGCGATATAGATCGCCGTCAGGTGCTTTTCCGCCGCGGGCGGGCGCTGCGTCCACAGCAGGTAGCGCTGGCCGTGCAGCGCGAACGTGGTGGCATCGAGCGCGAACGATTCCCAGCCGGTCCTGAGCTGGCCGCGCTCGATCCATTCCCCTTCCAGCGGGTTGGCGGCCGCGTTCTCGAGCACATACAGGCGGATATCGAGCGGCGCGTCGGCCCGGCCCGCCGTGAAATACAGGTACCACCTGCCATCGATGTGGTGCAGTTCGGGGGCCCAGATGTGAAAGCTCATCGGCCCGGCGGCATGCTTGCGCCAGATGACTTTGCTTTCGCCCTGGCCAATGCCATTCAGGCTGCGCGCCCGCCGCAGTTCGATGCGGTCGTATTCCGGCACGGTCGCCGTCATGTAGTAATAGCCGTCCGCGTGCAGGCTCACATGCGGATCGGCACGCTGTTTCAGCAGCGGATTGGCGAAATCGGCCTGGGCCAAGGCGGCGCAGGGAAGCAGCAGCGCGGCTGTCAGGGCAATGGCGGGCAGGTTCATGAAGGATGGCGGGGCCAGGTTGGGTCGCCGCGAGTGTGCCATTGCCGGGTTCATTCGCGCAATCACACTTGGCGGGACTGCGATGCCGGAAACGATATCGTTCAGTCGCCGGCACCTCCGGCGGCCATGAGCATTCTGCCAAGGCTGAAACGCAACACCTGTTCCGCCAAAAGCACCGTCCCGGCGGCAAACACCGGTAGACTTGCAGATATTTCCCTAAGGCATTACCGCCATCCACCACCATGACCATCCGCGCTTCCATCGGCACTCGCCTGACCCTGGCTTTCGGGGTCATCATCCTGATCCTGGGCGCGATCACGCTGCTCAGCATTTCCCGCCAATCCTCGCTGCATGACGATACCGAACTGGTGGTGCGGGACCGCTATGTAAAAGTACAGTTGGGGACGCGCGCGCTGGACGGTATCCAGGAAGCGGCCACCACGATGCGCAGCCTGCTCATTACCGAGGATCCGGCGCAGCTGCAGGCCGAACGCGCGCGCCTGAAGGCGCGCGATACGGACGTGGTGGCCACGCTGCGCGATTTCGAAGGGCGCATCACTACGGCCAAGGGCCGCGAAGGCATGAAGGCCGTGATGGCCGCGCAGGCACGCTACGAGGCCGACCAGGCCCGCTTCCTGGGGCTGCTCGATGCCGGCGACAAGCCGGCAGCCACCCGGCTGCTGCTGGGCGCACTCGCCGGCAGCCACTCGGGCTACATGGACCTGGTGCACAACATGAACCGCCTCGGCGGCGAGCTGATGGAAAAAAGCGCCGTGCAGGCCGGGGAAACCTATGCCAGCGGTCGCCTGCTGACCCTGCTGCTGGCCGGTGCCGGCCTGGCCCTGGCCGCGGCGCTGGCCTGGTGGCTCCAGCGCAGCATCACGGTGCCGTTGCGCCACGCCGTCGATATCGCCAACACGATCGCGGCGGGCAACCTGTCGGCCCGGATCGTTGCCGCGGGCGACGATGAGACGGGCCAGCTGCTGCGCGCGCTGGCCACCATGAACGCCAACCTCGGCGGCATCGTGCGCGAGGTGCGCGCCAGCGCGGAGGCGATTTCCGCTTCGGCCGGCGACATCGCGCACAGCTCGCTGGACCTGTCCGGCCGCACCGAACAGCAGGCCAGCTCGCTGGAGGAAACCGCATCGTCGATGGAAGAACTGACCAGCACTGTGCGCCAGAGCGCCGACAATGCCCAGCAGGCCAGTACCATCGCCCGCACCGCCGCTGGCGTGGCGGCCCAGGGCGGCGCCGAAGTGGCGCAGGTGGTGCAGCGGATGGGCGACATCACCGAATCGTCGCGCCGCATCGGCGACATCACCAGCGTGATCGACGGTATCGCCTTCCAGACCAATATCCTGGCGCTGAACGCCGCCGTGGAAGCGGCCCGTGCGGGCGAGCAGGGCCGCGGTTTCGCCGTGGTGGCAAGCGAAGTGCGCCAGCTGGCACAGCGTTCGGCCGGCGCCGCGCGGGAAATCAAGGCGCTGATCGAGGAATCCGCCGAGAAAGTCGCTGCCGGCAACAAGTATGCAGGCCAGGCCGGCCGCACGATGGAGGCGGTACTGGCCGAGATCGGGCGGGTGTCGGCGCTGATGACCGAGATCGGCAATACCAGCCGTGAACAGAGCGAAGGCATCGACCAGGTTAACCAGGCCGTGATCGGGATGGACCAGGTGACGCAGCAGAATGCCGCGCTGGTCGAGCAGGCCGCGCACGGTGCGGCGGCCATGCAGGAACGCACCCGGGAACTGCTGGCGACGGTCGGCCGCTTCTCGCTCGACGAAGGCGCGGGCGCGGTACGGCAGCGGGCGAAGCTCCCCGCCTGACCGGTAGCCAGGCGGCCGCGCCCGGCATTCAGTACCGAAGTCACTGCCTTGCCGCAGAAAGACCGCTACTGACCCGCAAATGACCCGCATATGACCCTTCATGCAAGGCGATAGCAACCATTTCTTATCGCGCACTATTGAAATCGAGACAAGTTTTACGATACTTTTGGGTATCATGGCCTGAACTCACCAGTTTCAGCAGGCCGACTCGGCGGAAGGATGGCGCATGGCACATACCCGGCAGTTCGACGGCTCCCCGCCGGATCAGATGGACGTATCCGCCATGCGGCAGGCGGTGGATGCGCGCATCGCGCAGCTGCTCGGCGATGGCATCGACCCGCTGGCGGCAGCGATGCGCCACGGTGCGCTCGGCAGTGGCAAGCGCATGCGTCCCCTGCTCACCATGCTGGTCGCGCGCGACCTCGGCTGCCAGTCGCCGGACCTGCTCGACGTGGCCTGCGCGGTTGAACTGGTGCATGCTTCCTCGCTGATCCTCGACGACATGCCCTGCATGGATAACGCACGGCTGCGGCGCGGCAAGCCGGCCGTGCACGTGCAGTTCGGCGAAGACGTGGCCATCCTGGCCTCGATCGCGCTGCTCAGCCGTGCATTCTGCATCGTCTCGTCCGTGCAGCAGGTTGCGCCGGCCACGCGCACGCGCCTGGTCTGCACGCTGGGCGAAACCATCGGCGCGCAGGGCCTGGCACGGGGCCAGTTCCAGGACCTGCACGGCAGCGGCCAGCGCTCGGCCGACGATATCACCGTCACCAACGAACTGAAGACCGGCGTGCTGCTCGGCGTTGCCGTGGAAATGGCCGCCGTGGTCGCGCAGGCCGACGACAGGGCAACCCGTTCGCTGCGCGCCTTTGCGGTGGCGGCAGGCCACGCCTTCCAGATCCGCGACGATTTCGCCGATGGCAGCGATAGCGCCATCACCGGCAAGGACAGCGGCAAGGACCTCGGCAAGGCAACACTGGTCAATACGCTCGGACCGGCCGAAGCGCGCCGCCGCATGGCGGCGTACGTGCAGCAGGCCGAACGCCACCTCGCCGATGCGCTGGGCGCTGGTGGATACGCCCATGCGTACCTGGCGCAGCTGCTGGCGCCGGCCCTGCCGGTGCCGCAGGCCGCTGCCGCCGTGGCGCGGCGCGCCGCCGCGCCACGCGACGTTCAATTCGGCTGACGCCGGCAAGCGGGGCATCGCATGGCTCATTTCGGCGTGGTGGCGCCCGCGTTCCCCAGCCATTTCAGCGCCCTGGGCGCCCTTGCCGCGGCGCTGGCCGAACGCGGCCACCGTGTCACGTTCCTGCACCGCGCCGATGCGCGCGCCTATGTCACGGAAGATGTCATCAACAAGCGCATCGGTTTCCACGCACTCGGCGCGG
>DASVVD010000212.1:0-2203 GCA_036386715.1 Pseudoduganella sp. | reverse complement strand
TGTGGATCACGCATGTCGACAGCCTGGAACGCCGGGTGTCGCCGGATGGCCCCGGCTTGCCGGAGCAGCGCCTGTCGAACCTGAACGGCATTAGCGGGCCGATGCTCGGCGCGATCTTCCAGGACCGGGAAAACAATCTCTGGATCGGTACGTCGCGCGGGATCGACCGGCTGCGCCCCAACCGCCTGCGCACGATGCCGGCGGCGCAACAGCTGGAGTATCCCGCCCTGGTGGCCGGCCCGGACGGCGATATCTGGGTGGGCGACTATGCCGGCGACGTCTGGCGCCACGGCCCCGGCGGGCGCCGCCACCGCGAGGTGGCGGGGCAGATCACGGCCAGCTATACGGCCCCGGACGGCGTGCTGTGGCTGGGCGGCATGGAAGGCGTGCTGCGGCGCGAACGCGACGGCACACAGGTGACGATCGGCTATCCGGAGGGCCGCAAGGACCTGCGGGTGCATGCCATGCAGCAGGACCGCGATGGCGCGCTGTGGGCCTCGTTCAATACCGGCAGGGACGTGTACCGGCTGGTCGCCGGCCAATGGATCAGGTCCGGCGGACTGCGCGGCATTCCCGATGTGCTGACCACCGCCATGGCGCTCGATGGCGCGGGCGCATTGTGGATGGCGCACCAGCGCAGCCAGGTCACGATCGTCGACGGCGGTGCAGTGCGCGGGCTCGGCCCCGCTGAAGGGCTGGCACTGGGCACGGTGATGACCCTGCACCCCGACGGCAAGGCCATGTGGGCCGGAGGAGAGGGCGGCGTGGTCCTGCATCGCGATGGCCGCTTCACGGCCTTGCGGGGCGAGCACAACGAGCGTTTCCGGGGCGTGTCGGGCATCGTCCGGCTGCCTGGCGGCGACTTGTGGCTGCATGGCGCGGACGGCCTGTACCGCATCGCCGCGGCCGACCTCGACGGATGGTTGAAGAACGGCGCCGCCGGCGTGGCATTCGAGCGTTTCGATGCGCAGGATGGCATGCAGGGCCATGCGCCCCAGCTGCGGCCGGTACCGTCGCTGCGGCGCGACCGCGACGGCGTGCTGTGGTACGCCACCACCGGCTCGGTCGGCACCATCGACCCGGCCAGGATCCCGCGCAATCCGCTGGTGCCGCCGGTACAGGTCACCGGCGTGAGCGCCGATGGCGTGCGCTACGCCATGCCCGCTGGCGGCACGCTCGCCCTGCCGCAGGGCACGCGCAACCTGCAGGTCGATTTCACCGCCCTGTCGCTGTCAATTCCCGAACGGGTGCGCCTGCGCTACCGGCTGGTGGGGCTGGACGGGACATGGCAGGAGCCGGTGGCACGCCGGCAGGCGTATTACACCAATCTTGCGCCGGGCAGCTACCGCTTCGAAGTCATCGCATCGAACGAGGACAAGCTGTGGAACATGCAGGGCGCCGCGCTGGAAATCGCCATTGCGCCCACGTTCGTGCAAAGTGCCTGGTTCAAGCTGCTGCTGGTGGCCATTGCACTGCTGCTGCTGTATATCGCCTATGCCTTGCGGATCCGCTACCTCACGCAACTGATGCAGCAGCGGCTGCACGAACGCCTGTCGGAGCGCACCCGCATCGCCCGCGCCCTGCACGACACACTGCTGCAAAGCGTGCAGGCGCTGCTGATGACCTTCGATACGCACAGCCGGCATGTGCAGGAAGGCACGCCGGAACGCATCCGCCTCGACAAGTCGCTCGATCTTGCCGAGCAATTGCTGGTCGAAGGCCGCGACCAGATCATGGCGTTGCGCGAGTCGGCGTCGCCGAAGGTGCTCGAACTTGCCCTGGGGCAGTTCGGCAGGGGACTGGCCGAGCACCGGCCGCATGCGTTCGACATGCAGGTCACCGGCGTGCCGCGGCAATTGCGGCCGGAAGTGCATGAGGAAATCTACGCCATCGCGCGCGAAGCACTGTTCAATGCGTCAAGTTATGCAAATGCCAGCCGGATCCGGCTCGAACTGGAGTACAGTACCGGCGCATTCGCTGTGCGGATTGGCGACGACGGCCGCGGCCTGGACGAGTCCGTTGCGGCGGCTGGCCACCGGCCCGGCCACTGGGGGCTGGTGGGCATGCGCGAACGCGCCGGCTGCATTGGCGCCCTGCTGGAAATCACCAGCAAGCCCGGCGCCGGTACCCAGGTCACGGTCACGGTGCCGGGCAGGAAAGCTTATTGAAGATCATTTAATGTTTTCATAAGCCTGTTTTGTAA
>DASVVD010000211.1:0-10357 GCA_036386715.1 Pseudoduganella sp. | reverse complement strand
GCTACCACAGCCGCTTCAAGGGCTGGCTGGCCCGATTCCTCGGCGTCGCCAGCCACTACCTGCCGAATTACCTCGGCTGGCGTCATGCGCTGGAGGGCAATCGGATCACTGCACCGCTGGACTTGCTGAGAGTTGCCCTTGGCGCGAAGTGCTGCTGAAAGGCTGGCCCGGGCCTGCGATACGGGAGCGCTTCCAACAACCTCCGGTGACAGCGCCTTCGAATAACATTCTGCCCCTTCAGCGCCTGCCTGCCGCCCCCGGCTTTGCCGGTTTCCGGTCGTCCATCCCCGCCTCGTCGACATCCGACGATGTCGAGCGCGAACGCTGGTACTGCAGCTCGCCATCTTCGTCGGGCAGTGCCGGCCCCGTGTACGACACGGCCACGTCGGCCAGCGCGCTGGCGCGGTCGGCGCCGAAGCCGGACAGCGCGGTCAGCTTCAGCCAGCGCGCGCTGACACCGGCAAAGCGGACCGCCTGAGGCTCGAACGTGGAACCGAGCGTGGCGCGGCTGATGTCGCGCCACGTGCTGCCGTCGTCGCTGACCTGCACCAGCCATTCGCGCACATCGCCTTCATGGTCGCGGTGGTTCTGGCGCGGCATCAGCACCAGCCCGTCGAACGGCACGGCGGCAGGGAAGGCGACCGTCAGCGCCGGCTGCGGCCGCGGGCCGTCGCCCTTGCCGGCTTCCAGCGCATAAGTGTTCGGGTCGCCGTCGATCGCCTTGCCGGCATCGCTCCAGCCGGTGGCGGTGGCGCCCAGCTTCTGCATCACGCGGGTATCGAACAGCGAAGCGCGCAGCGCTTCCGGCGTGACCGCGGTTTTCGGCGCGAACGCGGCGCTGGCCATGTAGTCGAGCACGGACTTGCGCAACTGGCGCGCCACCACGCGCTCGTCGAGCCCGCTCTCCAGGTCCGCGGTGGACACCACCAGCCGGCCATTGCCCACGCGCGCCTCGAACAGCAGGCCGAGCTTGTAGTTGCGGTTCCAGTCGTCGATCGGTTGCACGATCGGCTGCAGGTCGCGCGGCAGCCTGGCGAGGTTCATGGCACGCGCCTGCGCCGCCAGCTCGGCCCATTGCCAATCATAATGGTCGTCGGTGGGGAAGCCCGCGAGGGCGGGGTGCGCCTTGTCGATCCACAGCCCCAGCATGCGGCTCCAGCCGGGGTTCATCAGGCGGTTCCAGAACACCGGCACATCGGCCAGCGGCGGCGAGGTCCAGTCCAGGTCGGCCATGCGCGGCAGGTACAGCACCTTGCCGCCGGCCGCCAGCCGCGCCTCGGCCTCGGGCCACGTGCGGGTGAGCAGCACGTCCGCCGGTGCTTCCGCGGCAAGCTGCTGCGGATAGACCCAGAAGTTCCAGTCGTTCTCGATCTTCGTGCCGGCCAGCCCGACGACGAGGCGGTATTGCGCCGGCGCCGCCAGGCCCGCCAGCGGCAGGGCGATGCGGCCCAGTGGCGTATTGCGGCCGACGGGCAGGTCGGTGGCGGCGAAGCTGCCGCCGGCCACGTCCTTGCCGGCACGGTCGACGATGCGCCACGTGGCCTGGGCGCGGTGCAGCGTCTGCTTGCCGTAGTGGGCGATTTCCACCGGCACGTCGAGCGTGTCGGCAGCCGTCAGCACCAGCCGCGTCACGCGCGCCAGCGGCACTGTTTCACCGTTGAAGCGGCGGAAGGCTTCGGCGGATGCATAGCCCTTCGATTCCCAGAACGTGTCGAGCAGGCCGACCAGTGCGGTGCCCTGGCCCAGGTAGTCGTGCAGGTCGAGCAGCTGGTAGCCGCTCATGCCCGGCGTACGCAGGATCGCCTCGATCTCTTCCTTGTAGCAGGCCAGCTGCCAGCGGCCGGAGGCCAGCGCGAACTCGCGGTTCTTGTCCAGCACGCCGTGCGCCCTGGCCGAATCGCGGAAGATCTCGTAATTGCCCGGCCGCAGGTAGCCGGTGAACTTGTCGATCACCGAGTAGTCGGGATAGGCCACCCACTGGCCGTTCTCGTGCGACAGCACCGGCACGCCGATGTCTTCCAGCGAAGCCGCGTAATCGCGGCCGAACCAGCCGGACTTGTTGCGCAGCGGCTTCGGGCCGATGCGCTGGATCGCCAGGTAGTCGGTGCCCTTGTCGATGTCCGGCACGGCAGGTTCGGTGTGGCCCGTGCCGTTCGTATACAGCCGGCGCGGATCGGCCAGGCGGTAGTGCGCGATCCACTTGTCGAACGCGGCCTTCCAGTTCCCTTTCGGTTCATTGCTCGGGGAAAACAGCAGGAAGGACGGGTGGTTGCCGTAGGCGCGGATCATCCGTTCCGTTTCCTCGTACAGCATCGCTTCCATCGGCGTGCCGGGCGACACGGCATTCCACATGCCGGGCTCCGGCTGCAGGTAGATGCCCACTTCGTCGGCGGCCTGGAACGCGGCTTCGGGCGGATTGAACGAGTGGAAGCGCATATGGTTGATGCCCCACTCCTTGTTAATCCTGAAAATCTTCTTCCAGTAGGCCACGTCGGTCGGCGGATAGCCGGTCAGCGGAAAGTCGCCGCCGTGGTGCGTGCCGCGCATGAAGGTGGGCCGGCCGTTGACCAGCATCCGCTTGCCCTCTGCGCGAATCTGGACGAAGCCGAACCTGACATCGCGCGCGTCGTCCGCCTGCGGGCCGCTCAGTGCCAGCTTCAGCGTGTGCAGCGCTGGGTTCCACTCATCCCACAGCGCCGCGTCGCGCGGGTAGTGCACGGTGAACTCGGCGCTGCCGCCGCTGGCCGTCCACGCGACGGCGATGCGCCGGCCGTTCGCCTGCACGGTGCCGCTGCCGGCCTTGCCGCCGGCATTGCCGATCGTCAGGCGCACCCGCGCGGTGCGGCTGGCCACGTCGGGGAACACCTGGGCATCGTCGATCCACACCGGCGAGGTGGCCCGCAGTTCCACCTTGCCGACGATGCCGTTCCAGCTCATGCCCAGCGAGTCCGAGACGCTGTGCGAATCGGGCCGGTAGTTCATCAGCATGCGGCTGTCCACGCGCACCGTGATGCGGTGCCGTCCCGGCGCCAGCAGCCCCAGGTCGTAGGCGTGTTCGGCCACCAGGCTGCGGTTGCTGCCGATCTCGCGGTCGTCCAGCCACAGTGTGGAGCCCCAGCGCGGGCGCTCCATGTGCACCACTACGCGCTTGCCGCGCCATGCGGCCGGCACGTCGATATCGCGCTGGTACCATGCCGCGCCCAGGTAATGGCGCGGCGGCTGCGACAGGAACGGCACCTTCACCTTGCCCGGCTGCGTATAGGCCTTGTAGTCCTCGCGCTGGTGCCAGTCCTTGTCGTACAGCGAAAGCACCCAGGGCGTCGTCGTGGCAATCTCGTCGCCGTATCCCTGCGCGTTGAGTATGCCCGGCAGCGCGATCCTGTCAGGCAGTGTTTGCCCTTGCCAGCGCGCAGCGATGCCTTCGTCGCTGCGGTCGAGGGCAAAGCGCCACGTGCCGGCAAGGTTGACCGATTCCACGGCGCGCGCGGCCGGCGCGAGCGCCAGCAGCGTCGCGGCGCAGGCGGGGATGGCAAGGCGAAACGAGAGGAACGCGCTATGTGGCATGGCAGGCACGGCGAAATTGGCAACCCGCGATTATCGCGCGCCGCATTGCGCCATGGTCCGGCTGGTGACAAGCAGTCAAGAAGATGAGCAGGAGGCAATAGCGGCGCGGTCTATTGTTGCTTATGCGCACAAAATATTGCATTCAAAGTAATTTACATCATTTTTGATAGCGAATCGCGGTAACATCTTTCTTCAGGTAAATTATCCAGCGGCAGGATGTTCATGCCGCGCTCCACCGTGCGAACCAGGCCGTGAACAACTGTACAACTCCCCATCGTTTCCCTCGCCGCAAGCTGCTCGTCGCGCTGGCCCTGCAGGCCGTCTTCGGCGCGTCGGCGCTCCATGCCGCCCCGCAGGATGACCCGGCGGACGACGATCTTGCCGCCATGCCGCTGGAAAGCCTGATGGGGGTGACCGTCGTGACCTCCGCGTCGCGTTTCGCCCAGCGGGCCAGCGATGCGCCGTCCGCCGTATCGGTGCTGACATCGCAGGATGTGCGCGAGCACGGCTGGCGCACGCTCGCCGAGGCGCTGGCCAGCCTGCCCGGCCTGTATATTTCGGACGACCGCAATTATTCGTATGTCGGCGCGCGCGGCTTCCAGCGGCCGGGCGACTACAACAGCCGCTTCCTGCTGCTGATCGACGGCGTGCGGCTCAATGACAGCGTGTACGACCAGGCATCGATCGGTACCGAAGGCCTGCTCGACATGGACCTGGTCGAGCGCATCGAATACGTGCCGGGTCCCGGCGCGGCGGTGTATGGCTCGAACACCCTGTTCGGCGTGATCAACGTGGTCACCAAGTCCGGCAGTGCGCTGGCCGGGGCGCAGGCGTCGGCGGCGGCCGGCAGCAAAGGCGAACGGCGTGGCCGCGCCAGCTATGGTTTCCATGCGCAGGACGGCACCGATGTGCTGCTCTCGGTCAGCGGCTTCACGCGCGATGGCGGCGACCTGTACGCGGCCGAGTTCGATACCCCGGAGCAGAACCACGGCATTGCCACCGGCCTCGACTACGACCGCTCGCGCAACGCTTTCTTCAAGGCGTCGCGCGGCGCGTTGTCTTTCAGCGCCGGCCATGTGACCCGCGTGAAGGGCATCCCGACGGCATCGTTCGGGGCCGTATACAACGCGCCGAACCGGACCCGCGATACGCAGACTTTCGCCAGCGTCGGCTATACGGCGCCATTGTCGGACGACGTGTCGGTAACGGCCCGGCTGGACTGGGGCCGCGTCGGCTATGTCGGTGCCGGCCTGTATCCGGATGAAGAAGGCCGGCAGCGCATCAACGTCGATGGCGCGCACGCCGCCTGGTATGGCCTGAACGCGACCGGTACCTACACCGGCCTGGCCGGCCAGAAGCTGCTGGTCGGCATCGACATGCAGCGCAACACCCGCCGCGACCAGTACAACTTCAACCTGGATCCCTTCGAACAGACGATGGACGACCGCCGCAAGGACAGCCGCGCCGGCATTTTCATCGAGGACGAGGCGCGTATCGCACCGGACCTGATCCTCAATGCCGGACTGCGCTACGACCACGACAGCACGACCGGCGGCCGCTTCAATCCCCGTGCGGCGCTGATCTGGCATGCCGGCCCGAAGGATACGCTGAAGCTGATCTACGGCACCGCCTATCGTTCGCCCAACGCCTATGAACTGTATTACGACGTCGACGCCTATGCGATCGCCAATCCGCACCTGCGGGCGGAAAAGATCGCCACGGGCGAGCTGGTCTGGGAACGCCAGCCGGACGCCTACAGCAAGCTGTCGCTGGCCGCCTTCCACTACCGGATCAGCGGCCTGATCACGGAAACGCTGCGCCCGGATGGCATCCTCATGTTCGACAACACCGAGCGCGCCTCGGCCAGCGGCGTCGAGCTGTCCGGCGAGCGCCTGTTCCCGGGCGGCACACGGGTGCGCGGCAGCTATACCTACCAGCACGCGGCGGACGAGCAGGGCGCGTGGCTGGTCAATTCGCCGCGCCACCTGGCAAAGCTCAACGCCACCTGGCCGTTGCCGGGCGATGTGCTGCGGCTCGGCACGGAAGGGCAGTGCGTATCGCGCCGCCTGACCGAAAATGCGGCCACCGGCGGCTACTGTACATTGAGCCTCACGCTGCTGCCGGCAAGCCGGACCGGCAAGCTGGACTGGTCGGTCAGCCTCTATAACGCGACCGGGCATCGCTTTGCAGACCCGGCTGGCCCGGCCTTCGTGCAGGAAGCGATCCCGCGCGAGGGCCGCACGGTGCTCGTCAAGCTGGGCTATGCGTTCTGAAACCCTGGTCCGCGTGCCGCTGGCGCTGGTGCTGTGCTTTGCCGCAGTGCCGGCCAGTCACGCCCAGTCGGATGACATGGCGCTCAAGGCTGCCTATATCTACAACATCGCCCAGTTCACGGTGTGGCCCGCCGGCGCGGGCACGCGGCCATTGAACATGTGCGTGAGCAGCGGGCATCCGCTGTGGCAGGTCCTGCGTGGCCTGCATGGCAAGCCGGTGGGGGAACGCAGGCTGGCGATCGTCGAACCCGGCGCCGCCACGCCGTGCGAAGTGGCCGTGCTGCGCGCCGGCGCCACGCGGCCCGCGGCCGACGGCAGCGGCACGCTGGCGATCGTCGACGAACCGACTGCCGGCTATGCCGGCGCAGTTGCCCTGGTCGAGGAAGACCAGCACCTGCGCTTCGATATCGATACGAAGGAAGCCGCGCGCGCGGGGCTGCGTTTCAGCTCGCGCCTGCTGCGGCTGGCAAGGAATGTGCGATGAAGATTTTCAACTCGGCCAGCCGGTCCCGGATGCCGATCGCGGCGGCGTTGCGCAGCGGCCAGCTGCTGGCCGCGGTGGCGGCGCTGGTGATCGCCGGCGCCGTGCTGGTGGCTTACCAGCTGCTGGAGATCCGCCAGGCCCTGACCGACGGTGCGCGCGTCCAGGCGGCGATCGTGGCCGACAGCGTGACCGCCCCGCTGATGTTCGGCGACCGCGACGCGGCGCAGGAAGTGCTGCGCGCGTTTCGTTTCGCCGACGGCCTGAAAGCGGTCGGCATCTATGACCGCAACGGCCGCCGCTTCGCCGAGTTTTCCTATCCGGACAGCCGCTTGCCGCTCGCCTTGCAGGCGGCCCGCGCCGAACGCGATGGCGGCATCGTCGTCTCCGAAACGGTGCGCTACCGGGGCGCGGTGGTGGGGCATACGGTGCTGCACATCGGCACCGAGCGCCTGCATGGGGCGATACTGCGCTACATCGGACTGCTGGCGGTGGCGGCACTCGGCGCGATGCTGGTGTTCGCCACGCTGGGCCGGTCGACCCGCGCGCGCGTGGCCGCTGCGGAACTGAAGCTCGACTACATGGCCCATACCGACCACGTCACGCAACTGCCCAACCGCCACGCCACCTATGCGCGGCTGGAACAGGCGCTGGGGCGCGCCGGCGCGGACGGCACCCAGGTGGCGTTGCTGCTGGTCGACCTGGACAACTTCAAGATCGTCAACGATACGGCAGGCCATGCCGCGGGCGACGAATTGCTGCAGAAGGTCTCGGCTGCGCTTTCCGGCGCGGTGCGCACGTCGGACCTGGTGGGCCGCATCGGTGGCGACGAATTCGCCATCATCGTGGCGCCGGTGCCCGGCCGCGCCGCCGCCGTGGCGATCGGCGACAAGGTCACGCAGGCGCTGCGCAGTCCGTTCGCGGTGGCGGGCGGCGAATTCTTCGCCACCGCCAGCGTGGGTGTCTGCCTGTTCCCGGACGACGCGGCCACGCTGGGCGAACTGGTGTCCAGCGCCGACACGGCGCTGTACCACGCCAAGCAGAGCGGCCGTAACCAGCTGGCCGAGTTCGTGCCGGCAATGACGGCGGCCACCCAGCGCCGCGCCGCGCTCGAACGGGCATTGCGGCGCGCGATCGGCGCAGGCCAGCTGGCGGTGCACTACCAGCCGCAATTCGACTGCGCCAGCGAGGCGCTGGTCGGCGTCGAGGCGCTGCTGCGCTGGCGCCACCCGGAGCATGGAGCGGTGTCGCCGGCGGAATTCATTCCGATCGCCGAGGAAAGCGGCCTGATCGTGCAATTGGGCGCCTGGGTCCTGCAACGCGCCTGCGCCGAAGTGGCCGGCTGGGAGCGGGCCGGTGGTCCGGCGCTGACGCTGGCCGTCAACATGTCCGCGCGCCAGCTGCGCGAACCGGGCTTCATCGACGAGGTGACGCGTGCGCTTGCCGACAGCGGCCTGCCGCCCGGCCGGCTCGAGCTGGAGCTGACGGAAAGCGTGCTGATGGAGGATGTCGAAGGTGCCGTTGCGTTCATGCAGGCGGTGCGGGCCACCGGCGTGCGCCTCGCCATCGACGATTTCGGCACCGGCTACTCGTCGCTGGCCTACCTGCAGACGTTCCCGATCAACCAGCTGAAGGTGGACCGCAGCTTCGTGCAGCTGCTGCCGCACCAGGGCGAAACGATCATTCGCGCCGTGCTGGCGCTGGCGCGCGGCTTCGGGCTGACCGTGGTGGCCGAAGGGGTCGAGGAGCCGGCCCAGCTCGAATGGCTGCGCCAGGCCGGCTGCGACGTGGTGCAGGGCTACCTGCTGGGCAAGCCGATGGCGCCGCAGGCTTTCGCGGAACGCTTCCTGGCGGTCACGGCGCCCTGACCGGCCGCACCGCCGCCGTGCTCACGGTGACAGCGTCAGCTGCCGCACCGCGCTGCTTGCCGCAGGCACGGCCCCGACATCCTGCGCATCGACCGTGAAGACCGCCACCGCCTCGGCCAGCCGCCTGGCTTCGTCGCGCATCGATTCCGACGCCGCCGCGGCCTGTTCCACCAGCGCGGCGTTCTGCTGCGTGACCGCATCCATCTCCACCACCGCCCGGTTGATCTGCTCGATGCCGGCCGACTGTTCCACGCTGGCGGACGAGATCTCGGCCATGATGTCGGCCACGCGCCGCACGCTGTCGACGATTTCTGTCATCGTTGCGCCGGCCTCGCCGACCAGCTCGCTGCCTGCCGCGACCTTGGTGGTCGATTCGCCGATCAGTTCCTTGATTTCCCGCGCCGCGGCAGCGGAGCGCTGCGCCAGCGCCCGCACCTCGGAGGCGACCACGGCGAAGCCGCGGCCCTGTTCGCCGGCGCGCGCCGCCTCCACCGCCGCGTTCAGCGCCAGGATGTTGGTCTGGAAGGCAATGCCGTCGATCACGCCCGTGATGTCGCCGATCCGGCCGGCCGAGGCGCGGATGTCGTCCATCGTGCCGACCACGCGCGCAATCACCTCGCCGCCGCGCGCCGCGACCTCCGATGCGGTACCGGCAAGTGTGTTGGCCTGCCGCGCGTTGTCGGTATTCTGCTTCACCGTCGATGCCAGCTGCTCCATCGACGAGGCGGTTTCCTCCAGCGCGCTGGCCTGCTGCTCGGTGCGCGAAGACAGGTCCTGGCTGCCCAGCGCCACCTCGGCCGCGGCGGTGGCGATGATGTCGGTACCACGGCGCACCGTGACCACGGTGGCGGCCAGGCTGTCGTTCATCGTGCCCAGGGCGCGCAGCAGGTCGCCCATTTCGTCCCGCGTGGTGGCATCGATGCGGCTGGTCAGGTCGCCGGCCGCCACCGTGTTCGCCACGCCGAGCGCCTGGGCCACCGGGGCAGTGATGGAACGCGTGATCCACCAGGCCACCAGGGCCGCCAATGCCACCGCGGTGATGCCGAGGGCCCACATCAGGTTGCGGGTGCTGGTGTAGGTCTCCGCGGCCTGGTCGGCGGCCGCGTCGCTGATTTCCTTCTGCAGCGCCGCCTGCTCGGCGACGGACCCTTTCAGGCGCACCAGCAAGGGCCGCATTTCATTGGTGAGCAGGGCACGCGCGGCGTCCCCGGCACCGCTGCCGATGTGGCCCATCAGCGTTTCCTGCAGCGCCGTATACCGTTCCGAGTGCGTGCGCATCTGCCGCAGCAGGTCCCTGGCTTTCGGGTGTTCCAGCGTGGCCTCGAGTTCGCGCAGCACTGCTTCCATGGCCTGCCGCGACGACACCACTTCCTCCCTCTGGCGCTGATGGTCGGCGGGGTCGCTGCTCAGCATCATGTTGCGCAGCGCGATCGCGATGTCGTTCAGCTCGGCCTGCATGCGGCCGGTGGCCTCGATCTTCGGCATCCGGTTGTTGACGATCTCGTGCGTACCGCCATTGATCCGCGCCAGCATCGAATTCGACAGCTGCACCATGGCGATCAACATCACGCAGACGATGGCGAAACCAAAGGCCAGCCGTTTCCCGATACTGAGATTCGCTACATTCATCGTGGTCTCCTGAATTTGCAGGGCGGGCACGCTGCGCTTGTTTGCGCTTGTTTGCGCTTATTTGCGCATACTTGCTCGTCGGCGCGGCCGGTTGCACCATTTATACCGGACTGCCAGGGGCGAAGGCGCACGTCCCGGCCAATACCCGTTGGCGCAACGCAGCAAAAGCTTTGCATGAATGGCAAATGATGGTAGCGTAGCCGCCACGTTTTCCTGCGAAGCCACCGATGAAGAACCCTGCAAGCCCGCCCCCGAGCCCGCCCGCGAACCCGTCCGCCCACCCTGGCGCTTCAAGCGCCAACCCTGCGCGCCGCTTCGACCTGATCGGCCTGGGTGAATGCATGGTCGAGTTCAATGCCACCGAACCGCTGTCGCAGGCCGTCGGGTTCAGCAAGGCGTACGGCGGCGACGTGCTCAACGCGCTGGTCACCGCGGCCCGGCAGGGCGCGCGCACGGCTTTCGTCAGCCGCGTCGGCGACGATCCGTTCGGCGCCGGGCTGCGCGCCGCCTGGCAGGAGGAGGGCATCGACGTCAGCCGCGCA
>DASVVD010000210.1:0-3027 GCA_036386715.1 Pseudoduganella sp. | reverse complement strand
CCCTGCTTCCCGCTGGTTCAGTGCAGCTGCTTCTGGCGCAGGCCACCCTGCGCGGCTGGCATGCCTTCCCGGCCTTCCCGCAGGCGGAAACTGCCGACCGCCTGCGACAGGCCGGCGGCCTGGTCGCGCAGGCTTTCCGCCGCGGCCGCGGCCTGTTCGACCAGTGCGGCGTTTTGCTGGGTGATGTCGTCCATCATGGCCACGGCGCGATTGACTTCGCCGATGCCGGTGCTCTGCTCGACGCTGGCGCTGCTGATGCCGGCCATGATGCCTTCGAGCTGGCGCACCGCCTGCACCACCTGGTCCATTGTCCTGCCGGCCTCGTCGACCATGTGCGCGCCCTGTTCCACCCGGCCCGTCGAATCGCCGATCAGTTCCTTGATTTCACGCGCCGCCGCCGCGCTGCGCTGCGCCAGGTTGCGCACTTCGGAAGCCACCACGGCAAAGCCGCGGCCCTGCTCGCCCGCGCGCGCCGCTTCCACGGCGGCATTGAGCGCCAGGATATTGGTCTGGAAGGCGATGCCGTCGATCACGCCGGTGATGTTGCCGATGCGGGTCGAGCTTTCGCGGATCGCGCCCATGGTGTCCACCACCTTCGACACCACGGCGCCACCCTTGGCGGCGATCGACGAAGCATTGGCTGCCAGCCGGTTCGCTTCGCTGGCGTCGCTGGCATTGCGCTGCACCGTGCTGGTCAGCGTTTCCATCGAACTGGCGGTCTGCTGCAGCGAACTGGCTTGCGATTCGGTGCGCATCGACAGGTCGGCATTGCCGCGTGCGATCTCGCCGGTGGCCACCGCCATCTCGTCGGTGCTGGCGTGGATCTTGCCGATCATGCCGGCCAGGTTGCCGTTGATGGTGGCGATGGCGCGCATCAGGATGCCCACCTCGTCATCGCGCTCCACCTGGATGACTTGGGTCAGGTCGCCCTGCGCGATCCGGTCGGCGGCCGAGATGGCGCTGGCCAGGTTGCGCCGGATATAGCGGTACACCAGGAGCAGGCACAGCACGGTGCCGCCCACGGACAGGGCCAGCAGCACCACCGCCAGCGCGAACGCGCTGCGCGTCTCCTGTTCCGCCTGTGCCACGGCCGCCGACGTACGCTCGTCGAGCATGGCCAGGAAGGCGTTCAGCGGCTGCATGATGCGGGCCTTGTTCTGGTGATATGCGGCGTCGTGCATGATGCGGCGCGCCATTTCCATGTCCGGCGCATCCTTGCGGGTAAAGCCGCCCTTGCCGTCGTCGAACAGGCCCTTCACGGCGTTCATCGCGATCACTTCGGTTTTGACCAGGCCATCCGAATTGGCTTGCGCTTCCTTCAGCTTGGCGAACTCCTGCTCCGTGAAGCCGGCCTGCTCCATCAATTTCTGCAGCGAGACCGTTTGCCCGGACGACGGCGGCACGGGCTGGCCGCCGGCCACGAAGTCCCAGTAGATCCGCTCGTAGTGTTCCGGGCGCGGCTTGCTGCCGTTGCGGATGGCGAGGATATCCATGTACTGGCCCTCGTACGCCGCGTCGCCCGATACCACGTAGGTGCGGGCCAGCCGTGTCAGGTCGTCCGAACTCTGGCGCAGTTCGTCGGCCAGCAGGTACGACTGGTAACGCGCCTGGCTGGCCGCCGTTGCCGAGGCCTGCTTGTCGGAGACGCGCAGCAGTGCCCACAGCGTGAGCGCGGCAAGCAACAGCGCGAGAAGGAAGGTTGCAATGAATGCCCCCTTGATGGAGAGATGACGCATGATGGCCTCGCGGAAAGAATGAATAATTCAATGCTCAGAGGCAACAGTAGCTTCACTTTCAAAAGCCTGTCCAGCGCAACCTGTGGATCCATGCACTTCTCTACCGGTTTGTCGGCTGCAAGGCACACAGTTGGCAAGGCGGCATGGCAGCCTGCCAAGATTTTGTTTTATTTGTGAATAAAATCAGGGACATAGCGCGATTTTTCGCTGGCGTGCCGAATGAAGCCGGCACGGCAAGCCCGGCAGGCTTACAATAGTTTTTTACCATTACTCGTCGGATTCCCATGACTTCTTTGTTCAGGTTCACGGCCGTGGCCGCGTTTGGCCTGCTGGCGGCGGCATCGGCCTTCGCGCAGCAGGGAGCCGGTGCAGCGCCCGCAGCGGCCGCGGCACCGGCGGCCCAGGCGGCCGCACCCCGCTATGCCGGCTGCCCCGCCATCCTGCACCGCTCGTTCAAGCGCCTGCAGGATGAAACCCCGCAGGACCTGTGCCAGTATGCCGGCAAGGTCGTCCTGGTGGTGAATACGGCCAGCTACTGCGGTTTCACCAAGCAATACGAGGGGCTGGAAGCGCTGTACTCCCAATATGGTGCCAAGGGCCTGGTGGTGCTGGGCTTCCCGTCGAACGACTTCGGCAAGCAGGAGCCGGGCACGGCCAAGGAAATCGCCGACTTCTGCTACAACACCTATGGCGTGAAGTTCCCGATGTTCGCCAAGACCGTGGTGTCCGGCGGCACGCCGAATCCGCTCTATGCCGACCTGATCAAGGCCACCGGCAAGGCGCCGGGCTGGAACTTCCACAAGTACCTGATCGGACGCGACGGCAAGGTGATCGAGAATTTCCCCAGCAAGGTGACGCCGCAGGACAAGGCGTTGGTGGGGGCGATCGAGAAGGCACTGGCTTCCTGATCAATACTTCGCCAGCGCGAATCCCTCATCGAGCCAGCCGGTGATCCCGCCGGGCATGATCTTGACCGGCCGCCCCAGCCTGGCGAGCCGGATCGCGGCGCGCGCGGCGCCATTGCAGTGCGGCCCCGCGCAGTAGGCGACGAACAGCGTATCGGCCGGGTATTCCGCCAGTTTGCTGCCGATGATCTTGCGGTGGGCGAGATCGACCGCGCCCGGCACGTGGCCTTTGGCGTATTGTTCGCTGCCGCGCACGTCGAGCAGCACGAAATCCTGGTCCGGCGTGCCGAGCACGCTGTGCACGTCCCAGCAATCCGTCTCGAACCGCAGCGAACCTTCGAAATGGGCCAGCGCCGCCTCGGCGGGGGCGGCGGGAACTTCGGTCA
>DASVVD010000209.1:0-4668 GCA_036386715.1 Pseudoduganella sp. | reverse complement strand
CTTCCCGAAGCCTGCGCCCCTCCGGCAAGGGCGGCACGCCATAACCTGTCGCCGACGCGGCGTTCCCTGGCCCGTGCACCACCCTGTGCATTGTTCCTCCCATCGTGCGCTACGGCGACATTGCGCCGCTGCGCCGCCAGCCGCTGGCCGTATTCGAGCCAGCGCAGTTCCTCGACCGGGCTGGTCGACACGTGGCTGTCGCTGCCGATGCCGAACCGCCCCCCTTGCGCCAGGAACGGCGCCAGCGGGAACAGGCCGTCGCCCAGGTTGGCCTCGGTCGTGGGGCACAGCCCGGCAACGGCGCCGCTGGCGGCGATGGCCGCCACTTCATCGGCTTGCACATGCGTGGCGTGTACCAGGCACCAGTGCCCGTCGACCGGCAGATTATCGTACAGGAACTGCACCGGGCGGCGCCCGCCATGGTCGACGCACTGTTGCACTTCCGCTCCCTGCTCGGCGATATGGATGTGCACCGGCCGCCCCGCCGGCAATGCCGCCAGCACCTCGCGAATCTGCGCCACCGATGCGGCCCGCAACGAATGCGGCGCCACCCCTACTTCGACCATCGTGCCGCGCAATGGTTCCAGCGCGGCGGCGATCGCCACGATATCGGCCACGCCGCTGCGGAAGCGGCGCTGCTCCTCGCGCAGCGGCGCAGCGCCGAAACCGGCATAACTGTAGAGCACGGGCAGCATGGTGATGCCGATGCCGGCATGGCGGGCGCCCTCGATCACGCGCCGCGCCGTCTCGGCCACATCCGGGTATAACGCGCCATCGGGCGCGCGGTGCACATAATGGAACTCGCAGACCGACGTGTAGCCATGGCGCAGGCATTCCACGAACAGCTGGGCTGCAATGTCGGCCATCTGCGCGGGCGTGATGCGCAGCGCAAAGCGGTACATCAGCTCGCGCCAGGTCCAGAAGCTGTCGGCGTCGGCACCCTCGGCGCCGGCGATTTCCGTCAGGCCCGACAAGGCGCGCTGAAAACTGTGCGAATGCAGGTTGACCATGCCGGGCAGCACATATTCGGCCCGTTCGACGCCGGCGGGCGCGGCGGTATCGGGCGTTACCGCCAGGAAGCGGCCGTCGCTGTCCCATGCCAGCAGCACGTCGCGCCGCCAGCCATCGGGCAGCAGCGCATGCCGTGCGAACAGCGACTTCACGCGGCGCCTTCCCGGCGGGCCGGGCCAGCTGCCCACGCGCAAGCTTCCTGCAGCATGTTGCGCAACAGCGGCTGCACCTGCCCTGCCAGGTCGGGCCGGTAGCCGAACGGCGCCGCTTCGTCCATGTAGGTGCTCTGGCACATTTCAAGCTGCAGCGCATGGACGCCGCGCGCCGGCTGGCCGTACGAGCGCGTAATGTGGCCGCCCTTGAAACGGCCGTTGACCGCGATCGTGTAGCGGCCATCGGCGCGCGCGGCGGCGGTGACGAGCACCACCAGCGCGGCGTCGCAGCTGGCTCCATCGGCGCTGCCGAAGTTCAGGTCCGGCAGCTTGCCTTCGAAGAAGCGCGGCACGATCGACGCGATCGAATGCGCCTCCCACAGCACCACCTTGCCGTGCGCGGCCAGCAAACGGCCGAGTTCGGCGCGCAGGCGGTCGTGGTACGGCTGCCAGTACAGGGCCAGGCGGCGCCGCACTTCCGCCGCGTCGGGCGCGCGGCCCGGCTGGTACAGCGGTTCGCGGGCAAACGTGTCGAGCGGGCACAGGCCGGTGGTGTCCTGGCCCGGATACAGGTTGGTGTCGTCGGCCGGCCGGTTCAGGTCGATCACGTAGCGCGACCAGTGCGCCGCCAGCGTCGACGCGCCCAGCGCGCGCGCAAAGCCGTACAGCTCGCGCAGGTGCCAGTCGGTATCGGCCTTCGGCAAGGCGGCTGGCGTCATCGTGGCGGCCACGTCCTCCGGAATGCCGGTGCCGACGTGCGGCATCGAGACCAGCAGCGGCATGGTGCCCGCTTCGAAGTAGTAATCCGGCTGAAATTCCGGCTGAAATTCCGGCTGCTGATCGGGCTGTAATTCCGGCATGCGTTCTCCTCAAGGGTGCAGCGGCGCGAACAGGTCGCGGCAGTCGGCGGACAGGTCGCCATCGAGCACCATCCTTTTCGCCGCCTCGATATCGGGTGCGAAGTAGCGGTCGGCGTCGTAGAACGGCACCCGCCGGCGCAACTGGGCGTGCACGTGCTCCAGGTGCGGCGACGTCGTCAACGGCCGGTGGAAGTCGATGCCCTGCGCGGCCGCCAGCAGTTCGATGCCGATGATGGCCGCCGTATTGTGCGCCATCTCGTCCAGGCGCCGCGCCGCGAAGGTGGCCATGCTCACGTGGTCTTCCTGGTTGGCCGAAGTGGGCAGGCTGTCCACGCTGGCCGGGTGCGCGATCGACTTGTTTTCCGATGCCAGCGCGGCCGCCGTAACATGCGCGATCATGAAGCCGGAATTGACCCCGGGTTCGCGCACCAGGAACGGTGGCAGGCCGGACAGGGTGGCGTCGATCAGCAGCGCAATGCGGCGCTCGGCGATGGCGCCGATCTCGGCGATCGCCAGCGCCAGCGTGTCGGCCGCGAAAGCCACCGGCTCGGCGTGGAAATTGCCGCCGGAGACGATGCGCACGGCATCGCCGTCGCGGAAGATCAGCGGGTTGTCGGTCACGGCATTGGCTTCAACCAGCAGCGTGCGGGTGGCATTGCCGATCAGGTCCATGCAGGCGCCCATCACCTGCGGCTGGCAGCGCAGGCAATAGGGGTCCTGTACGCGCTCGTCGCCCACCAGATGCGAGGCGCGGATCGCGCTGCCCGTCACCAGCTGGCGGTAGATCGCCGCGGCGGCGATCTGGCCCGGCTGGCCGCGCACCTCGTGCACGCGGGCGTCGAACGGCGCATCGCTGCCCTTGGCCGCATCGAGCGACAGCGAACCGGTCACCATGCCGGCCTCGAGCAGCCGCTCGGCCATGAACAGGCCGTGCAGCGCCAGCGCGGTGGACGCCTGGGTGCCGTTGATCAGCGCCAGCCCCTCCTTCGGCGCCAGCACCACCGGCGCGATGCCGGCCGCCTGCAGCGCATCGGCCGCCGCCAGCAGCTCGCCCTTCATGCGCACCTGGCCCACGCCCAGCAGCGCCAGGGTCATGTGCGCCAGCGGCGCCAGGTCGCCCGATGCGCCAACGGAGCCCTTGACCGGGATCGCCGGCATGATGCCGGCGTTGTACAGCGCGATCAACGTATCGATGACCACGGCGCGAATGCCGGAAAAGCCGCGCGCCAGGCTGCCGATCTTGGTGAGCATCAGCAGGCGCACCACGTGGTCCGCCATCAGTTCGCCGGTGCCCACCGAGTGCGACAGGATCAGGTTGCGCTGCAACTGCTCCAGCTGCTCGTCGGGAATGCGGGTCCTGGCCAGCAGGCCGAAGCCGGTATTGATGCCGTAGGCGGCATCGCCTTGCCGCACGATTGCCTGCACAGCCTGGGCGGCGGCGTCGATCTGCGCATAGGCTTCGGGCGCCAGGGCGATGGTGCCGGGCGCCGCCCAGGCGGCGCGCAGGTCGGCCAGTGCCAGCTTGCCGGGCTCGATGGTCAAGGCAGGGAGCATTGTCGTTGCGGGCGTCATGGTTGCAGGTTTCATGGTTGCAGGGTTCGTGGTGGCAGTGCGGGATGATTATTTCAGCATCGGCAGGTTGAGCTGGTTGCGTTGGGCGCAGGCGATGGCGGTGTCATAGCCGGCATCGGCATGGCGCATCACGCCGGAGCCGCTGTCGTTGACCAGCACGCGCGCCAGCCGCGCCGCGGCGGCATCGGTGCCATCGGCCACGATGACCATGCCGGCGTGCTGCGAGTAGCCCATGCCCACGCCGCCGCCATGGTGCAGCGACACCCAGGTGGCGCCGCCGGCTGTGTTCAGCAGCGCATTGAGCAGCGGCCAGTCGGACACGGCGTCGCTGCCGTCGCGCATGCTTTCCGTTTCGCGGTTGGGGCTGGCCACGGAACCCGTGTCGAGGTGGTCGCGGCCGATCACGACCGGCGCCTTCAGTTCGCCGCGCCTGACCATGTCGTTGAACGCCAGGCCGGCGACATGGCGTTCGCCCAGGCCCAGCCAGCAGATCCGCGCCGGCAGGCCCTGGAACGCGATGCGCTCGCGCGCCATGTCCAGCCAGCGGTGCACGTTGGCGTGGTGCGGGAACAGTTCCTTGATCTTTGCATCGGTCCGGTAGATATCTTCCGGGTCGCCGGACAGCGCCACCCAGCGGAACGGCCCGCGCCCTTCGCAGAATTGCGGCCGGATATAGGCGGGCACGAAACCGGGGAAATCGAACGCGTCCGGCACGCCGGCGTCGAAGGCCACCTGGCGGATGTTGTTGCCGTAGTCGACCACCTGCGCACCCAGCGCCCGGAAGTCCAGCATCGCCCGCACGTGCACGGCGCACGAGGCGGCCGCCGCGGCTTTCAGTTCGGTATGCCGGGCCGGCTCGGCGCGCGCCGCCTGCCAGCCGGCCACGTTCCAGCCCTGCGGCAGGTAGCCGTTGACCAGGTCGTGCGCGGAGGTCTGGTCCGTCACGAGATCGGGCACCAGGCCGCCCTCGCGGGCGCGCCGCACCAGCTCGGGCAGCACGTCCGCAGCATTGCCGAGCAGGCCGATCGAGATTGCGTCCCCGCTGGCCTTGTGCGTGCGGATCATGGCTAGCG
>DASVVD010000208.1:0-2260 GCA_036386715.1 Pseudoduganella sp. | reverse complement strand
GCACCAACAGCGTCAGCGCTTCGACCACCGGCATGGTGCGCGATCCGAAGACCACCAACTACGTGAACCTGCCGGGCTGCTCCACGCTGTCCGCCACCACGAACCAGACCGGCGCGAACGGCGGCTGCCTGTACTACGCCGACCAGTGGCGCGACATGCAGCCCGAGATCGAGTCGCTGAACCTGTACACCAAGGGCACGCTGCAGATCAACCCGGCCACCCAGGCCTACGTGGAAGTGGGCTACTCGAAGCGCTCGACCGCGTTCACGATGACGCCGCCGTCGATCACTCCGACCGTGGCCTTCCCGCCGAACGCGCAGACGCCACAGGGCTTCATCAACTACGGCAACGCCAACCTGCTGGCGGCTACCCACCCGCAGAACCCGTTCGGCGCCGCCGCGCGCGTGCGCTACATCGCCGGCGACATCGGCCCGTCCGAGCGCAACGCGGACAACGAATTCCGCCGCTTCGTGGTCGGCGTCAAGGGCTCGGCCGCCGGCTGGGACTACGACACCGGCTTCACCTACTCCGATTCGAAGCTGGACCTGCTGTACACGAACATGCTGAACATGAACGTGCTGACTCAGGCGCTGAGCAACCCGGCCTCGCAGTACTTCCCGTACTACATCGGTACGCAGGCTTCGCGCAACCCGGCGTCGCTGTACCAGGCCATGGTCGTGAACGCAATGTCGCATTCGAAGACCAGCCTGTCGGTGATCGACTTCAAGGCATCGCGCGAACTGCCGATCACCCTGCCGGGCGGTAACATCGGCCTGGCGCTGGGCGCCGAGCACCGCCGCGAGAAGGTGTCGAACCCGTCGCTGGCCGGCTCCGAGAACGGCTCGATCAACTCGAGCTACGTGGCCGCGTTCGGCGACGCGAAGGTGTCGGCAGTCTACGCCGAACTGCTGGCGCCGCTGCTGAAGACGGTGGAACTGTCCGCCGCCGTGCGTTACGACAAATACGACAACTTCAATTCGACCACCCCGAAAGTGGGCCTGAAATGGACCCCGCTGCGCACCTTCGCGCTGCGCGGCACGTACACCGAAGGCTTCCGTGCTCCGGGCGCCGCCGAAGGCAGCCCATTGTCGCAGTCGACCGGCACTTCCAGCGTGCGCGATCCGGTCCGCTGCCCGAACAACGTTCCGGCGGCCGGCGGCGCCACGGCGACCGACTGCGCGATCCCGGTCGCCGCCGTCAAGGTCGGCGACGCGAGCCTGCAGCCTGAAACGTCCAAAGGCTACACGCTGGGCATGGTCTGGGATCCGTTCGAAGGCACGTCCGTGGCACTGGACGGCTGGAAGATCAAGCGTGAAAACGAGATCAATCCGCTGCCGTACAACGAAGCGGCCGCCCTGCCGACCGCGATCCGCAACGACAACAACCTGGTCGTGAACGGCATCGTGCAGCCCGGCACCGGCACGCTGGTGCTGACCCAGGCACCGTACCGCAACTCCAGCTACACCGAGGTCTCGGGTGTCGACCTGGACGTCAAGCAGCGCCTGCGCCTGGGCGACTACGGCCGCGCCACGCTGGGCATGGTGATCACGCACGTGGCATCGTGGTCGCGCCATGAAAGCGCGACGAAGGTCTACCAGTACGCCGGCACACACGGCAACTGCGATACGTCGAACTGCGCCGGCACGCCGAAGAACAAGGTCAACCTGTCCGCTACGTGGGATATCGGTGCCTGGAACTTCAGCGGCAACCTGAACTGGCGCGACAAGATGGACAATGTGGCGTTCGTGGGCGACGCGTGCGCTTCGATTTTGTCGAATGGCCAGCCGGGCACGAAGGATTGCGAGATCGCCTCGTTCACCACGCTGGACCTGTCGACCCGCTTCAACGTGAGCAAGAACTTCACGCTGTACGCCTCGGTGACCAACGCGTTCGACAAGATCGCACCGCTCGATCCGCTGACCTACGGCGGCATCAGCTACAACCCGATGGATGCTTCCGGCGCGATCGGCCGCTACTTCAAGATCGGCGCGAGCTACAAGTTCTTCTAACTTAAAGCTTTAGCAGGAAAGCAAGGGCGCCCCGCAAGGGCGCCCTTTTTTGTTGTGTCAACGCGACAATTCGTTGTTGAAATCCTACACCTCCATCGACATCCCCGCCATCCGCGGCGCTTTGCAAGAAGAGCGACGTTGACAAGATTTACTGGCAGAAAGAAGTTTCAATCGCGTCATTGCGCGTTATTGAGCAATTGAAAAGACTTCCAGTCACATCTCGTTACAAAAACTGACCTGCCTTGACGATT
>DASVVD010000207.1:0-12569 GCA_036386715.1 Pseudoduganella sp. | reverse complement strand
CGTAGTGGGAGACGCGGAACAGCTTCGATACCAGGCCCACCTGGTCGCCGGTTTCGTTCGGTGAGGCGGCGGCCGTCATCATGGTGCGGCCCAGGAAGCGGTTGACGGCCTGTGCCCAGCGGAAGCGCATCGGCCGTTCGATGTCGCAGAACAGGATGATGCGGTTGCTGTCGCTGCCGTTGATGGCCCAGTGGATATAGGTTTCGTCGAAGATCACGCCTTCGCCGTCGCGCCAGCTGTGACGCTGGCCGTCGACTTCGATGAAGCAGCGGTCGTCGTTCGGCGTGGCCAGGCCCAGGTGGTAGCGCAGCGAGCCGGCGAACGGATCGCGGTGCGGGTTCAGCTTGCCGCCCGGCGGCAGTTCGGCGAACATCGCCGCCTTCACCGAGGGAATACCCTGCAGCAGCGCATGCGTTTTCGGGCACAGTTCCGCCGCGGACGGGTGGCTGGCGTTGTACCACTTCAGGTAGAAGCGCTTCCAGCCCGCCTTGAAGAACGAATTGAAGCCGGCGTCGTCGTTCTTTTCGGATGCCTTGATCTTCTGCAGGCGGATCAGGTTTTCGGCTTCGGCGCGGATCACCTGCCAGTTTTCCTGCAGCGGCGCCAGGTCCTTGAAGTCCGCCACCGGCAGGTAGGGCGTGGACGGCACGCGCGAGAAAAAGTGCATGAAGATATTAATCGGCGCCATGAATGACGAGTGGTCGAACAGCTGCCGGCCGATCGGCAACCGCACCCTGCCGCGGAAGTGGATGTGCAGCACGGACAGGACATAAAAACCGATGAGGGCCCATTTCATTTGCGTTTGCCTCGAGTATTGCCGAAATCGGCCATTCTAACGCAGCTTTCCCGGCCGGGTTCCGGGTCGCTTCGGGTGTTACCAGAGCGCCATGCCTTTTATACAAAACCGCTGCGGTTTTACTTCAGGCGCGCGCTGCGGCACCCCTATCGGTGCTAGTATTTCCACTAGGAAAACATTGCAAGGCGCAACCATGACGGTCTCTGAACGCACGTCGCAGGTGCACGGTTCCGTGCTCGATGCCATCGGCAACACGCCGGTGGTGCGGTTGCAGCGCCTGTTCCACGGCCATGACGTGGTAGCCAAGCTCGAATTCATGAACCCCGGCGGCAGCATCAAGGACCGCATGGTGCGCTACATGCTGCGCTACCTGCCGCCCGGCGTGGAGCACGTGGTGGAAAGCTCGTCCGGCAATACCGGCGCGGCGCTGGCAATGGCCGCCGCGGTGCGCGGGCTACGCTGCGACGTTACCGTGCCGGACACCACCAGCACGGAAAAGATCCGGCGCATCGAAGCCTATGGTGCCGATGTGCACATGTGCGCCGCGGGGGTGCCCGAAGCGCACGAGCACAGCTACTGCAGCATGGCCGAGCAGATCGCCGCCGAGCACGGCGCATTCCACCTCGACCAGTACCGTTCAGCGTTGAACCGCCAGGCCCACTACACGGACACCGCGCCGGAACTGTGGTTCCAGCTCGACGGGCGCATCGACGTTTTCGTCTGCGGCATCGGCTCGGGCGGCACCATTTCCGGCATCGGCCGCTTCCTGAAGGAACGCGACCGCCGCATCACCGTGATCGGCGTCGAGCCGCTGCATTCGTCGTACCGGACCGCGGTGACGGGCGCGGCGCCCGGCGGCGACGAAGCGGGTGCATTCCGCACGGTGATCGAAGGCGTCGGCAAGCGGGCGCCATCGGGCACCTTCGACGCGGCCGTGGTGGACGACGTGATCCAGGTGCCGGACGACCTGGCCGTCGATTACTGCCACCGGCTGGCGCGCGAGGAAGGCATCCTGGCAGGCGGCTCGTCCGGCTGCGTAACGGCGGGCATCGCGCAACTGCTGCCGAAGCTGTCCGGCCGGGTGGTCACGATTTTTCCGGACTCGGGCGTGAATTACCTGTCCAAGTATTTCTGACCGGCGCCAGCCAGCGCAGGCACAGCACCAGTCCGGCGATCACGTAGGCCAGGCCGCCCGGGATCCACATGATCAGGCCGCCCAGCTGCTGGTCTTCCAGCGGCAGCAGGCCGAACGCCAGCGGCGCGTCGCCATAGGCCGGATACCATACCGTGCCCGATAACGCGAACAGTGCGCCGAGCGCGCCGGTATGCATCATCGTGGTGAACAGGTACAGCAGCGCCGGGCCGGGTGCCGGGCCGCGCGCGCCCAGCACCGCCCACCAGAACAGCAGCGCGGGAAACAGGAAGCTGGCGTGCTGCCAGGCATGCACGGTGTCGTCGCGCAACGCCAGCTGGAACAGCGGCGGCGCATGCCACACCCACAGCGCCGCGAACTGGATCAGCCAGGCGGGCAGCGGCCGGGTGATCGTCTGCCAGGCCAGTGCCCAGGGCCGCCAGTGCACGCCGTGGCCGATGCCGCGGCGCCACGCCGGCGGCAGCGCCCACAGCCACGGCCCGAACGGGCGCCCGAGCACCAGCAGCGGTGCGGCCACGATCATCAGCAGTTCATGCTGCACCATGTGCGCCGAAAACAGCATGCCGCCGGCCGGGTCGAGCGGCGACGCCAGCGCCGCCACCATTGCCAGCCAGCCGGCGCCGAACCATGCCGCCCGCAGCAGCGTGGCCCGCCTGCCCTGCCCCTGCCGCGGCCACAGGCGCACCACCCCGGCCGCGTACAGCAGCAGCGAGACGGCCAGGCAGGCCAGTACCCACCAGTCCGCCCCCCAGACCAGCGGCGGCGATTCGGCGCCCGATGGCACATGGGCACCTGCAACGCCCGGCAACATCAGCAACAGCAAAAACCCGGGACAGTCCCCTGTTTTGAGGAAAGATCCAGGTCGTCCATGGAAGTAGCGAGGCTTCGTACCTGGACATGGGAGGCTGTGCCGAGTATTTCCTGGAAACAGGGGACTGTCCCGGGTTTTGGGTTTCGCCATCAGATCCTTGCCCCGAAGTACACCGTGGCGTAGATCGGCAGCCAGCTGGCGACCACGAAATACCAGTAGCCGGCGTTTTCGCTGACGTCGACATAGCGCTTGCCGTCGATCGGGCCGGTGTGCATCAGTACCGTGAGCACGCCGGAATCCCACATGTCGGTGATCAGGTGGGTGGTGTGCAGGCCCATCATCATCCACACCACCGAACCGTAGGCATCGTCGTCCCACTGGCAGTTCAGCGTGGTGAATTCCAGCGCACGCACGGCCAGGAACGCAACCGAGAACACCATGCACCAGACCAGGCCGATGCGCACGCGCCGCAGGTCCAGCTGTTCGGCGGCGCGGCGCGCCATTTCGTTCGGGATCATGCTGAGTAGCAGGATGACCGTGTTCACCGTGCCCCACAGCAGGTCCGGCGGCGCGCTGCCCGACAGTGGCCACGCGTCGGCCAGGCCGCGCAGGTAGAAGTAGGCGATGATGATCAGCGCGAACACGGTCGATTCGATCGCGATCAGCCCCATGGTGCCCCACCACATCGGGCTGCGCGGGCCGAACGCGAACGTGGGCAGGTGACCGACCTGCAGGCAGCGCCCGCCCTCGTCGTGCCCCCTGTTGTCGTGCCCGCTGTCGTCGTGCCCCCGGTTTTCCGGTACCGTCATGGCCGCACCTCGCGTTCGTGCCGCTTGCGGCTCTCGCTGTGCCGCGGCCAGAACCAGAACGTGGCCGTGATCGCCACCGGCAGCGATCCCCATACCACCGCCCACGGCGTGAAGATCGAGCCGACAAAGAACACCGTGGTCGCCAGCGCAGTGACGAACGGCCATGGTGACGGCCCCGGCATCAGCATCCGGTGATCCGGTTCGGCGGCCGTGACGCTCGTCAGCAGTACCTCGCGCAGCGCCGGATCGATGCCGGCCACCCGGTCGGGCAGCGCGGCCGGCTGCCACAGCGGGTAACGGCCATGCACCACGGGCAGCACGTCGAAATTGGCGGCCGGCGGCGGCGAGGCGGCGCGCCATTCCAGCGTGCCGGCGCCCCATGGATCGGCACCGGCCAGGGTGCCGTGGCGCCGGCTGCGCCAGGCGTTGACGATGAACAGCAGCACGCTGGCGGCGATCGCCAGCGCGCCCACGGTGGCGCCCAGGTTGATGGTGTTCCAGCCCATGCCGTCCGGGTAGGTGTACACGCGGCGCGGCATGCCTTCCAGCCCCAGCACGTGCATCGGGAAGAAGGTCACGTTGAAACCAATGAAGAACAGCCAGAAGTTCCACTTGCCCAGCGTCTCGTTCATCATGCGGCCGGTGAACTTGGGATACCAGTAATAAAATGCGCCGAACAGCGGGAAGACGGCGCCGCCCATCAGCACGTAGTGCAGGTGGGCGACCACGAAATAGGTGTCGTGCAGCTGGGTATCGAGCGAGACCGAGGCAAGCATCAGCCCGGTGAGGCCGCCGGCCAGCAGGATCACGAAGAACGCCAGGATGAACAGCAGCGGCGTGCGCAGGTCCAGGCGCCCGGTCCACAGCGTGGCGAGCCAGCAGAAGATCTGCACCGCCGTGGGAATCGCGATCATCAGGCTGGCCGCGGTGAAGAACGTCTTGCCCAGTTCCGGCAGGTTGGTGGCGAACATGTGGTGCACCCACAAGCCGAACGACAGGAAGCCGGTGGCGATCAGCGCCAGCACCATCGCCTTGTAGCCCACCATCGGCCGGCGTGAAAAGGTGGTGATGATGGCCGAGATCATGCCCAGCGGCGGAATGAAGATCAGGTACACCTCGGGATGGCCGAAGAACCAGAACAGGTGCTGCCACAGCAGCGCGTCGCCGCCCAGCTCGGGGTCGTAGAAATGCGTGTCGACCAGCCGGTCGGTGATCAGCGCCGTGCTGGCCAGCATCACGGCCGGCATGGCGAACAGCACGATGAACGAGGTGACCAGCATGGCCCAGGCGAACAGCGGCATGCGCTCGAGCGTCATGCCCGGCGCGCGCATCTTGAAGATCGTGACGATGATGACGATCGCCTCCATCAGCGCCGAGGTTTCGGTAAACGTGATCATCTGTGCCAGGATGTCGATGCGCTTGCCCGGCGAGTAGTCGGCGTTCGCCAGCGGCACGTAGGCGAACCAGCCGGCATCCGGCCCGGAGCCGACCAGGAACGCCGCATACAGCAGCATGCCGCCGAACAGGAAGATCCAGAAGGCAAACGCGTTCATGCGCGGGAACGCCACCGTGCGGGTGCCCAGCATCAGCGGCAGCAGCCAGATGCCGACGGCCTGCATCACCGGCACGGCGAACAGGAACATCATCGTGGCGCCGTGCATCGTGAACAGCTGGTTGTACAGGTCGGGCCCGACCAGCCGGCTGTCGGGCCGCGCCAGCTGCAGGCGCATCAGCAACGCCAGGATGCCGCCGAGGACAAAGAATGCAAAGGTGGCGTAGATGAAGCGGGCCGCGATCGTCTTGTGGTTGACGGCGCACAGCCGGCCCCACAGGCCGGGCGGATCGCGCCAGGTCTGCTCCAGCTGTCCGGCAACGGCGGCAGCGTGGGTGGCGTCGCTCATTCGAGGCTCTCCAGGTAATCGAGCAGCGCGTGCATGTCGCGCGCCGGCAGCGGGTTGGGCGGCATGTTCGCACCCAGCTTGAAGCGGTGCGGGTCGACGATCCATGCCTGCAGGTTGGCGCGGTCGTTCGGCAGCACGCCGGCGGCCAGCGTGGGGCGGCTGGCCAGGTGCGTGAGGTCCGGCCCCAGCGTGCCGCGCGCGATCGTGCCGGCGATCGCATGGCAGGCGGCGCAGGCGGCGCGCACAAAGACTTCGCGGCCGAGCCGCCGGCTGTCCGTCGTGGGTTCGGGCGCGGGCCTGCTGCGTTGCGCGACCCAGCGCTGGTACTGCGCCGGGTCCTGCGCCGTGACCGGCAGCGCCATCAACGCGTGCTGCAGGCCGCAGAACTCCGCGCACTGGGCGCGGTAGATGCCCGGCCTGTCGGCCCGCAGCGAGAGCAGCGCGGTGCGGCCGGGAATCATGTCGCGCTTGCCGGCCAGGTTGGGCACCCACAGCGTGTGGATCACGTCGCGGCTTTTCAGGGTGACGACGACCGGCCGGCCGACCGGCACGTGCAGTTCGTTGGCGGTGGCGAAGCCGCCGTCCGGGTAGCGGACCTCCCACCAGAACTGGTGGCCGGTCAGCTCCACCCTGAGCGCTTCCTTCATGGGCAGCCGGGCCAGCACACGCCCGGTCCACACGTCCGCCACCAGCAGCATGACGAGCCCGACGCTGGCGATCACGGTGGCCCACAGGATCGTGCGGTGCACGCGGCGCTCGGGCCGGTGCAGGGACTCGAGATCGGGGGCGGCCGGGTCCACCGCGGCAGCCTTGCGCCGTGCACGCAGCAGTGCCGCCAGCAGTGCCAGCACGATGAGGGCGAACACCGCCGTACACAGCGCCAGCGTGAAATTCCACAGGCTGAAGATGGTCTCCGCCTGCACGCCCGCAGGCTGCAGCGCGCTCTGCTGCACGGCCTGGCCGGCCACCGTGGCGGCCCGCGCGGCGGCGCTGCAGCAAAACAAGACGACAGGAATGATCAAACGGAACATCTTTTCATTTTTGTAATCCAATGAAGAGCTTTTACCGGATTTCCCGATGATGCGACGCACGCATGTGGCCGCGTTGCGGGATCGCCCGGCATCATCAGGCAAAATCAGGGCAAAGCGTCTTTGCACCACGAAAGCATCCACTTCACCTTGAATATGACTGATCTTTGAGCTATATCAAATCTACGTATTCCTGTCCTGAACACCTTCGTGGGTTAGCTCATGATTGCGTGAAAGAAGAGGAGACAACCATGTACGAAGATGCCCTCGTTACGTGTCGCAGGGTAAATTACATCCAGGCTGCCATGGTCCAGGCGGCCATATCGATCCAGCAGGCACACGGAAGGCGCGCGGCAATCGCCGTGCTGGATGCAGAACAGCTGTCGCAGGAAGTGATCGAGCGGGTCCTGTCCGCTCCCGCCCGAAAACGGCTTTCCCCCTACTCGGCGCTGGAAAGACCGGCATTGTCGCTGACGACCTAGCTCGCGCACGCGCCATGGGCACCACCGTCCGGCTGCATGCCGTTCGCGATTTCGTGCCCGCTGTGGGAGCCAGGCCGCCTGTCCTGTGACAATTGGTGAATATTCAAACGGAAACTTCTGTCAGAATCGACGCTTAACTTTTAGACAAAGGCACTGGGCTCGACTATGAAATGTATCGTATGTGAAAGTCCTGTGCGGCAGGGGCTCAAGCCCTGGCATGCCCAATGCGTCAGCTGCCACTACGAATCCGCCGCCTTGCAAGTGTCGATCAACGAAGCCGGTGCCCATGCGGCAATCGACGAAGAGGCACGCGAAGCTTCGCTGAAAATGCTGCGGATGGAGAACTTTCGCGAGATCGTGGCGCATGCGCGCGCCCATGCGGCGCCCGGCGCACGCCGGCTGCTCGACGTGGGCAGCGCGCACGGCTGGTTTCTGGAGGCGGCGGCACCGCATTTCGACGTGCTGGGGATCGAGCCCGATGCCGCGGTCGGCAACAAGGCGGCCGCGCGCGGCCTGCCGGTACGTCCCGGCTATTTTCCCGATGCGCTGGCGCCGGATGAAACGTTCGACGTGATCGTGTTCAACGACGTGATCGAGCATATTCCGGACATCCGCAGCGCCATCGCAGCCTGCCATGCCCGCCTCAATCCGGACGGCATCCTGATCCTGAACCTGCCGAACAGCCGCGGCTTTTTCTACCGGCTGTCGAAATGGCTGACGCGCGCCGGCCTGCCGGGCCCGTTCGAGCGCATGTGGCAGAAAAGCCTGCCGTCGCCGCACCTGCACTATTTCGATCCCGCCAACCTGACGTCGCTCCTGAAAAGCAGCGGTTTCCTGCACGTGCACAGCGCCGAACTGGCCGCGCTGCGCGCCGACGGCCTGAAGGAGCGGCTGGCCTATGTGGGCAAGCAGAACCCGCTCAAGGTGCAGGCGCAGTACGTGGCGATCCGCGGCCTGATTCCACTGCTGGGCATGTTCCCCAGCGATATCATCGTGGGGATCTACCGCCGGCCCGGCTAGCCCTTCAGCGCAGCGCAAAAGCCTCGAAGGGCGGGTCCCGCGCCCCCGTACGCGGCCCGCACAGGGCATGTCGCGCGTATCGAAGCACTGCGGGTGGCGCTGTTCGCTGTCCAGGCAATCCTGTTGCCCAGCCAGGTCCATGTTGCCGCGCTGACGCTACGATGACAGCAGCAGGCCAGCCTGCCTGGCCCGCGCGCGCGACACTGTCTATTTCAGGAAATACCCCGACACCCGCCACGTGCCATCCGCCTCCAGCATCGGCGTCACGGTCTCCACCGCATTGGCACGGTCGGCGAAACGCGTGGTGTACTGCAGCACCACGTACTGGCCCTGCGGTGCGCCGGGTAGCGTGGTGGTGTAATTCGACGATGCCAGCGTGCGCCCCTGGAAGGCGCCCACCGGCATGCGCGCGGCGCGGCCGGCCTGCTCCCACTGGGCCACGCTGACCGACTTGCGCAACGGCTCCGCAGCCTGCTCCCACGAGGCCTTGTACTGCCCGGCATCGACCAGCGCCAGCCACTTGTCGGCGGCCGACCTGGCGGCATCGACGGCCTCCTGGTCCTGCGCGGGCGGCACGGTCTGGGCGGTCTGGGCATAGGCGAACGAGGCGGTGGTCAGCAACAGTGCGGCGGCAAACAGCTTCATGGCGACTCCTTTGATGAAATGGACAAGGGGCGGTACAGCCTGCGCCGTACCGCCCCCAATGTTGCCACGAAATCAACGATCCTGCAGGGATCAGCCGGCGTCAGGTCACCTTCGTCACATCAGCGTGCTCATGCGACCTGCGGCAGCTTGTCGATCAGCTTGTCCAGCGTGACCGGGTATTCGCGCACGCGCACCCCGGTGGCGTTGTAGACCGCGTTGGCGATCGCCGCCGCCACGCCGCAGATGCCCAGCTCGCCCACGCCCTTGGCCTTCATCGGCGACGAGAACGGATCGGTCTCGTCGAGGAACACCACCTCCTGGTGCGGGATATCGGCATGCACCGGCACCTCGTAGCCGGCCAGGTCGTGGTTGACGAAGAAGCCGATCCGCTTGTCCACGGCCAGCTCCTCCATCAGTGCCGCGCCGGCGCCCATCGTCATCGCGCCGATCACCTGGCTGCGCGCCGATTTCGGGTTCAGGATGCGGCCGGCCGCGCACACGGCCAGCATGCGCCGGATGCGCACTTCGCCGGTGTAGGCGTCGACCGCCACTTCGACGAAATGGGCGCCGAAGGTGGATTGCTGGTATTTCTTGTCGAGGTCGCCATATTCCATGGTGTCCTCGGCCACCAGTTCGCCGCCCGCCGCCGCCTCGCGCAGCGGCACCGATTTGCCGCCGCCACGCACGGTGCCACCGGTGAACTCGGCATCGGCCGCCAGGCCCAGCTTCTTCGCCACCGCCTCGCGCAGCTTCACGCACGCGGCATACACGCCGGCCGTGGAGCTGTTGCCGCCCCACTGCCCGCCCGAGCCGGACGACACCGGGAAATCGGAATCGCCCAGCTTGACCACCACCTGGTCCAGCGTCACGCCCATCATCTCGGCGGCGGTCTGGGCAATGATCGTGTAGCTGCCGGTACCGATATCGGTCATGTCGGTTTCGACGGTGACGATGCCCTTGCCGTCGAGCCGCACGCGGGCGGCGGATTTCTGCACCAGGTTGTTGCGGAACGCCGAAGCCATGCCGTGGCCGATCAGCCAGCGCCCCTGGCGCACCTGGGCCGGCTGCGGGTTGCGCTTGTTCCAGCCGAACTTCTCGGCGCCGGTGCGCAGGCATTCCACGTAGCGCCGCTGCGAGAACTTGCGGCTGCGTTTTTCCGGATCGACCGTGGTGTCGTTGACGATGCGCAGCGTGACCGGGTCCATCTTCAGCTTTTCGGCCAGTTCGTCGACGGCGATTTCCAGCGCCATCAGGCCCGGCGCCTCGCCCGGCGCGCGCATGGCGTTGCCTTCCGGGAGGTCGAGCACGGCCAGGCGCAGCGTCGTCAGGCGGTTGGCGCCCGCATACAGCAGGCGGGTTTGCTGGACGGCGGTTTCCGGCTTGCCGTCCGGCAGGTCGCCGGACCAGCTTTCATGCGCGATCGCCGTGATGCGGCCTTCGCGCGTGGCGCCGATGCGGATGCGCTGGATCGTGGCCGGGCGGTGCGTGGTGTTGTTGATCATGATCGCGCGCTGCAGCGCCACCTTGACCGGACGCTTGGCCTGCTTCGCCCCCAGCACCGCCAGCAGCGCCTCGGCACGCAGGAACAGCTTGCCGCCGAAGCCGCCGCCGATGTACGGCGACACCAGGCGCACCTTTTCCTTCGGGATGCCGAGCGTTTTCGCCAGGTCGCCCTTGCCCCAGGCGATCATCTGGTTCGAGGTCCACACGGTGACCTTGTCGCCTTCCCACGCGGCCACCGAGGCATGCGGTTCCATCATCGCGTGCGTCTGGTCGGGCGTGGTGTAGGTGGCGTCCAGCTTGACCGGCGCGCTGTCGAACGCGCCCTGGAAATCGCCGGTCCTGGTCTGCGGGTCTTCTTCCTTCTCCGGGATCACCGCCGAGTCCTTGACCTTGGCCAGGTCGTAGTCGCCGGCAATGACCGAGTACTGCACCTTGACCAGGCTGGCGGCGGCGCGCGCCTGCTCGAACGTTTCGGCCACCACCAGCGCCACGGCCTGGTGGTAATGCTCGACGACCGGGCCGGCCAGCAGTTTCGCGGTGTTGTAGTCGCCCTTTTCCAGCTTGCCGGCATTCTCGTGGGTGACGATGGCGATCACGCCGGGTGCGCGCTGCGCGGCGGCGGTATCGATCGACTTGATGTGCCCTTTCGCGACCGAAGCACCCACGACATAGCCATAGGCGGCATTGGGCGCCACGTCGTGCCGCTCGTAGGCATAGCGCGCGGTGCCGGTGGTTTTATACGGGCCGTCGATGCGGTCGGTGGGCTTGCCGACCACCTTCAGCTGGTCGATCGGGTTGGTGGTGGCGGGCTTGGTGAATTTCATGGCGTCATCCTTTCCGGGTTTCCGCCAGCACGGCGTCGATGGTACGGCCCACGAGGGGAACCTTGAAGGCGTTGTCGTGCATCGGTTTCGCACCCGCCAGCAACTGTTCGGTGACGGCGCGGCCGCCGCGCGGCAGGTTCTGTTCCGCCGCCGGGATGCGCCATGGCTTGTGGGCCACGCCCCCCAGGGCGATGCGGCCGGTGCCGTCCGGCTGCACGACGGCGGCCACCGACACCAGCGCGAACGCATACGAGGCGCGGTCGCGCACCTTCTGGTACACGTGCTTGCCGCCGAGCGGGCGCGGCAGCGTGACCGCGGTGATCAGCTCACCCGGGGCCAGCACGTGCTCGATGTGCGGCGTATTGCCCGGCAGCTTGTGGAAGTCGGCAATCGGAATCACGCGCGTGGTGCCGTTCGGCTGCACCGTTTCCACGCTGGCGTCCAGCACGGCCATGGCCACCGCCATGTCGCTCGGGTGCGTGGCGATGCAGGCCTCGCTGGCGCCGACGATCGCGTGCAGGCGCGTGAAACCGCCGATCGCGGAACAACCGCTGCCCGGCTGGCGCTTGTTGCAGGCCTGGTTCGTGTCGTAGAAATACGGGCAGCGCGTGCGCTGCAGCAGGTTGCCGGCCGTGGTGGCCTTGTTGCGCAACTGGGCCGAGGCACCGGACAGCAGCGCGCGCGACAGCACGCCGTAGTCGCGGCGCACCCGTTCGTCCGCGGCGAGATCGGTGTTGCGCACCAGCGCGCCGAGGCGCAGGCCGCCTTCGCGGGTGGCTTCGATCTTGTCGAGGCCCAGGCCGTTGACGTCCACCAGGTGCGGCGGCGTTTCGATTTCCAGCTTCATCAGGTCGAGCAGGTTGGTACCGCCGGCGATGAAGCGGGCGCCGGGCACGCGGGCCGCGGCGGCGGCCGCCTCGGCGGGCGTGCGGGCTTTTTCATAGCTGAAGACTTTCATGCGGGCCTCCCGGAGACCTCGACGATGGCGTCGATGATGTTCGAGTAGGCGCCGCAGCGACAGATGTTGCCGCTCATGCGCTCGCGGATTTCCTGTTCCGTGAGCAGCGGGCGCTGCGTCAGGTCGGCGGTCACGTGGCTCGGGATACCCTGCCTGATCTCGTCGAGCACCGAGACCGCCGAACAGATCTGCCCGGGCGTACAGTAGCCGCACTGGTAGCCATCGTGCTTGACGAAGGCCGTTTGCATCGGGTGCATCTTCTCGGGCGTGCCGAGGCCTTCGATCGTGGTGATTTCGGCGCTTTCATGCATCACCGCGAGCGACAGGCAGGAGTTGATGCGGCGGCCGTCGGCGATCACCGTGCAGGCGCCGCACTGGCCCTGGTCGCAGCCTTTTTTGGTGCCGGTGAGATGCAGTTGCTCGCGCAGCAGGTCGAGCAGCGTGGTGCGCGTGTCCACGGCGATCGTGTGCTGCTGGCCGTTCACCTTCAGAGTGACGTTCGATGAAACGGGGGGCTTGGGCGTGGCGGTGGCGGCGGCGGCGGGTGTGGCTTGCGCGCCCGCCACCGATGGCACGGCGGCGGCCGTGGCGGTCATCGCACCGGCGATCAGCAGGTCGCGACGGGTCGTGTCGATGTCA
>DASVVD010000206.1:0-2223 GCA_036386715.1 Pseudoduganella sp. | reverse complement strand
CAGCGCGGCGATCTGCGCCAGCGCGGCCTGGTTCGCGCCGGCCGCGGTGGCGGCATCGGTGACCGCGGCGCCCACGGCGGCCGCATACGCCTGGCGGGCCGCGACGATCGCATCGGCATCGCCGGCGCCGACCGCGGTGGTGTAGGCGGCACGGGCATCGATCACGCCCTGGTTGGTGATGACACCCTGCATGACCCGCTGGGAATCGACCTGCACGCCATCGTTGGCCGCGTACACATCCCAGGTGCTGCCACCGGTGCGCACGTAATACACGCCCATCGTGTGTTCGTTGCCCAGCGAATCGTAGACCGGGATCACGGTCTGCTTGTTGTAGGTCTTTGGATCGCTGGCGTTGAACGGCTGCACGGTCGGTGTCGTGGAATTCGACGACAGGTTGATCTGGAAGTTCGCCTGCGTGGTCTGCACCGGCGCCAGGTCGGCGGCGTCGATCTGCAGCGGCACCGGCGCGCCCTGCAGGATCGTGCCGTCGACGGTGGCCAGGTAGCCCGTCAGCGCCGCGCCCTGCGCATTGACGATCGTGCCCGTATTGTCGAGCAGGAACTGGCCGTTGCGGGTGTACTGGATGGCGCCATCCTGCACGGTGCGGAAGAAGCCGCTGCCGTTGATCGAAATGTCCAGCGGATTGTTGGTGGTCTCGATATTACCTTGCGAGAACTGCTGCGCGAGTCGCGCTACCGTCACGCCGATGCCGGGATTGTTGCCGCTGATGCCGTTCAGCGAATTCGCATACAGATCGGCGAACTGCGCTTCGGTGCTCTTGAAGCCGACCGTGCTGGCGTTGGCGACGTTGTTGCCGATGACATCGAGCTGCGTGGAGGCGGCGTTCAGGCCGCTGAGACCTTGCTGGAACATGGAGTTTCCCCTGCTGAAAATTTAAATGGCGTTGAATCCGCCGGAGCCGGTTTCATCCGGCCGAACCATTGCTTTATAAATGTATGACGATGAATGCGGCCAACGGCCTAGAGCACCTGCTTGATGTCGTCCATGGTCAGTTGTCCGAGGCCGGGAACGTTGAGCCTGGCGCCGGTCGGGCCGGTGGACACGCTGGCCACCGTGCCGAACGCAAGCGCCTTGGTATCGGTCAGCGCGTTGCCGCCGGTGGTCGCCGTGACGGCCACCGTGTAGGTGCCGTCGGCGGTTGTGGTGCCGTCGGCCAGCTTGCCGTCCCATGCGAGCGGCAGCACGCCGGCATCGACCGAGTTCATCGTCAGCGAATGCACCACCTTGCCGCTGCCGTTCTTGATGTCGACCTGCACCTGGTCGGCGAACGAGCCCACCTCCACACCGAAGATCGCCTTGCCCTCGCTGACCTGCATCGAGGTGCCGGCGGCCAGCACGCCGTGGTTGATCATGTTCACGGCCTGGGCCGACTTCGACGAGGCCAGGTCGGTCTTCAGCGTTTCCAGTGTGTCGTTGAGCTTGTTGATGCCGGTGACGGTGTTCAGCTGCGCCAGCTGGCTGGTGACCTGCGCGTTGTCGAGCGGGTTGAGCGGATCCTGGTTCTTCAGCTGCGTGATCAGCAGCGTCATGAACTTGTCCTGCTCGGCGGAGATCGCATTGCCGCTGGTGGCTTTGGTGTTCATCGAGTCCATCAGGGACTGCGAGACGGCATTATTGGAGGTGGCGGTAACGGCCATGATGGTTCCGTATCAGTAGATTATTGACCGATGGTCAGGGTTTTCAGCAGCAGGCTCTTGGCCGCGTTCATCGTTTCGACGTTGTTCTGGTACGAGCGCGAGGCCGACAGCATGTTGACCATTTCGTCGACCACATTCACGTTCGGCATGGCCACATAGCCTTTCTCGTCGGCCAGCGGGCTTTTGGGGTCGTAGACCTGGCGCATCGGCGACGGATCCTCGATCACTTGCTGCACCTTGACGCCCGTGGACGCATTGTTCGCCGACGGCGTGGCCTCGAACACCACCTGCTTGGCCCGGTAGGCTTCGCCGTTGGCGCTGGTGGCGCTGTCGGCGTTGGCCAGGTTGCTGGCCACCACGTTCAGGCGCTGCGACTGGGCGCTCATGGCCGAGCCGGAAACATTGAAAATACTGAACAGCGACATGACGATCTCCTGGTTTGCCGTTTTTACCCTGCCGGCCCGCTTGGCCGCTTGCCGGCCTGCTGACTGGCCTGCTTGTTGACCTGCTTATCCGCCCTGCTACTGGCCCTGGATGGCGGTCATCAGCCCCTTGATCTGGCTGT
>DASVVD010000205.1:0-3425 GCA_036386715.1 Pseudoduganella sp. | reverse complement strand
AACGGGCGCTCTGTGCCGGCGCCGCCGTGGCAGGCGCAGCGTCGGCAGCCGGGGTTGCAGCCGGGGCTGCAGTCGATACGGCCTCCGGGCTTGCAGCCGGTGCGGCGGCTTCGGAATTGGCGGCGTCGTGGGGGGCAGCGGCTTGGGAAGCGGATTCGTCGGCGGCGGAAGTCTCGGGGGTAAGGCTGGTATTCATCGACATCATAGATTGATCAGGAGGCGCCAGCATACCACGCGTGACCAGCGCACGCGTTGCATTTTTCGTCACCATGACGGGCCGACCACAGGGCCCGGAGGCCTGTCGCGTCATGCCGTTGCGGCATCGGCGTGCCAGAAGATGTCAAATCGTGTATAATGGCCGACGCACTAAAAGCAGCATGGTGCAGATTCAGTCTGGTAAGGAGTTGTACGCGGTCCCCTGAACAGGGCTTTCCGCATGCCGGCGTCCGGAGGGCCATGAGGTTTCATGGGCCATCCACGGCGCGACAGGGCCGAGCCCTCTCTTCTGTTCGTACTGAATATCCGAAACAGGATGCTATGGAGTCCGCGAATGAATCCAGCCAATGTGCGAATTCATGCTGCGCGGGCTTTTTTCATTCCGGATGATCCCCACATAAGTGCCGGCGGGGCCTCCAACGAGGCCGCGCTGGATTGTTCAATTTTTTCCACCGCGTCGTGCCCGGCCAGGCACTGAAGAGATATTTAATGACGACGAAAATGCCGAAGACCCTCACGCTGTCCGCCAAGAAGCCGCGCGCCGAAGCTGCGCCGCTGACTGTGCCGAAGACCACCTTATCCTATGTGATCGACAATGCGCAAGAGGCCGCCGGCAAAGTGACCGTTGTGAAGAAGAAAACCTCCCGCCTGGCGGTGATGCCGGGTGACACGGCCTCTACCGAAGTGCCGGTGGAAGCGGTCGCGCCTGCCGTCGAGGAACCGAAAAAAGCGCTGCGCAAGGACCTCGACGAGGCTGCGCCGAAAACACCGGTGGTGCGCGTGCGCAAGGCCAAGCTCGACCAGAACGCCGCGGCGCAAACGCCATCGTCGAGCTCCCCGGCTGCCGTCAGCCAGGTCACGGACGCCGCCACGCTGGCCTCGATCGATACTTCCGGCTACCTGCTCCCTTCGGTGAAGGTGCCGGGCCGCCGCGGTCGCAAGCCGAGCGAATTCACGCCCGAGAATGACGAAGTGGCGGCGCTGAACGCCGTCGAGCGCGCCGAACTGAAGGCCGCGTCGAAGGCGCGCGAGCGCAAGGCCAAGGGCCTCGACCCGTTCGGCGGCGAAGCCGGCCTGACCACCGACGACGTGGAAAAGCGCCGCCAGCAGTTCAAGAACCTGATCAACATGGGCAAGGACCGCGGCTTCCTCACCTATGCCGAGATCAACGACCAGCTGCCCGAGAACATCGTCGATCCGGAAGCGATCGAAGGCATCATCGCCACGTTCAACGACATGGGCATCGCCGTCTACGAGCGCGCCCCGGATGCCGAAGCGCTGCTGTTGTCCGACAACGTGGCCACCGCCACCTCCGACGACGAAGTGGAAGCGGCGGCCGCCACGGCGCTGTCGACCGTGGACTCCGACTTCGGCCGCACCACCGACCCGGTGCGCATGTACATGCGTGAAATGGGCGCCGTGGCGCTGCTGACGCGCGAAGGCGAGATCGCCATCGCCAAGCGCATCGAGGAAGGCCTGCGCGACATGATCCAGGCGATTTCGGCCTGCCCGACGACGATCAACGAGATCGTCGAGCTGGCCGCCAAGATCGAAAGCGACGAGCTGAAGGTCGATGACGTGGTCGACGGCTTCGTCGACCCGGACGAGAACTCGGCCCCGGCACCGGCTGCGGCGCCTGCGCCCGCGGCCGCCAGTGACGACGAAGAAGAGGAAGAGATCGAGGAAGAAGATGCCGATGGCGATGCCAACGGCGGCGCGGCCGGCTTCTCCAGCGAACAGCTGGTACAGCTGAAGGTCGACGCGCTGGAGCGCTTCGCCGTGATCTCCGCGCAATTCGACCGCATGCGCAAGGCTGCCTACGGCTCGGCGCCATACCAGAAGGCGCAGGCGGTGATTTCCGTCGAGCTGCTGGGCATCCGCTTCACCGCGAAGGTGGTGGAAAAGCTGTGCGACACGCTGCGCGGCCAGATGGAACAGGTGCGCAACATCGAGCGGGCCGTGCTGGAACTGTGCGTGAACCGCTGCGGCATGCCGCGTGCCCACTTCATCAAGGTCTTCCCGGGCAACGAAACCAACCTGGACTGGGTGGACGGCGAAGTCGATGCGCGCCATCCGTACAGCGCGGTGCTGGGCCGTAACGTGCCGGCGATCAAGGAACTGCAGAACAAGATGATCGACCTGCAGGAACGCGTGGCGCTGCCGCTGGCCGACCTGCGCAAGATCAACAAGCAAATGGCCGCCGGCGAAAAGCGTGCCCGCCATGCGAAGCGCGAAATGACGGTGGCCAACCTGCGCCTGGTGATCTCGATCGCCAAGAAATACATCAACCGCGGCCTGCAGTTCCTCGACCTGATCCAGGAAGGCAATATCGGCCTGCTGAAGGCGGTCGACAAGTTCGAGTACCGTCGCGGCTATAAATTCTCGACGTACGCCACGTGGTGGATTCGCCAGGCGATCACGCGTTCGATCGCGGACATGGCCCGTACCATCCGCGTGCCGGTGCACATGATCGAAACGATCAACAAGATGAACCGCATCAGCCGCCAGATCATGCAGGAAACCGGCACCGAGCCGGACATGGCGACGCTGGCGGCCAAGATGGAGATGCCGGAATCGAAGGTGCGCGAGATCATGAAGATCGCCAAGGAGCCGATTTCGATGGAAACACCGATGGGCGAGGACGGCGATTCGCAGCTGGGCGACTTCATCGAGGACAACACCACGCTGGCCCCGCTGGATGCCGCGCTGCATGCGTCGATGCGCAACGTGATCAAGGAAGTGCTCGATTCGCTGACCCCGCGCGAAGCCAAGGTGCTGCGCATGCGCTATGGCGTGGAGATGTCGAACGACCACACGCTGGAAGAAGTGGGCAAGCAGTTCGACGTGACGCGCGAACGTATCCGCCAGATCGAAGCGAAGGCCATGAGCAAGCTGCGCCAGCCGTCGCGTTCGGACAAGCTGAAGACATTCCTGACGCAGAACTGACCGGCCTTGCAGCCATGAAAAAGGAAGCCGCCGGCTTCCTTTTTTTTCGCTCCGGACCGGCGTGAAATGATTTTGGAAATGACTAGGTGAATGGGCCGGTGCGCTGTATGCTCTGAACCGCACTGCGTCCAGTCGTCGTTGTTCCTGTTGGTCTTCCTCTCCCGTCTCGCCACCCGGCGGTCCTGTTTGATTTCCTCCTTCACACCTCGCTGGTCGCCCGTGCAACTGGGCGGTTTTGCCTGTGCAAATTAATTGGAGAATCC
>DASVVD010000204.1:0-5737 GCA_036386715.1 Pseudoduganella sp. | reverse complement strand
TGCAGCCCAGGATCACGCAGGCCAGCACGAACGGCACCACGTAGCGCCGCTCGGTCAGCATTTCGGCCAGTGCCGCGCCGGGCGCCAGCTTTGGCCGCGCGCGTTCCTCGGCCAGCGCCGCGCCGATTTCGGCCAGTTCGGCATCGCAGGCCGCGACCGGGCGCACCCGTGCCAGCACGGCGCGGGCCCGGTCCGGCCGGCCATGCCGCATCAGCCAGCGCGGCGATTCGGACACGAAGCAGCAGCCCAGCAGGAACAGCGCACCCGGATACAGCACCGTCATGAACATGCTGCGCCACGCATGGTCGGCGGCCGCCGTGGCGGTGGCAGTGTCGGCGCCTGCCGCGGCGATGGCCAGTTCGGCGTCGCCCAGGTAATGGCTGCCGATGAAGGCGGCCAGCACAATGCCGACCGTGAGCATGAACTGGAACAGCGCCAGCCCGCGGCCGCGCCGGTCCGCCGGCAGGCATTCGGCCAGGTACAGCGGCACCACCACGGCGATCACGCCGCCGCTCAGGCCCTGCAGCAGGCGCCCCAGCAGCAGCGCCGCGAACGATTGCGACAGGCAGATGACCGCCACGCTGCCGACGAACAGCAGCGCGCTGACCACCATCATCGGCCGGCGGCCCAGCCAGTCGGCCAGCATGCCGGCCACCACCGAGCCGAGGATCGATCCGGCCATCACGGCCGCCACGACCAGCGACAGCTGGCCCTCGGTCAGGCTGGTGGCGCGGTGCAGGTATGGCAGGGCCGGATCGATGATGCCGATATCGATCCCGTACAGCAGCCCGCCCAAGCCGCACACGGCGGTCAGGAAGAACTGGTGCATGCGTTGCTTCTGTTGTGTCGACATTGCTTGCCTTGTTGCGCTGGGAGGAATTGGTAGGGCGCGGGAAACGGGTGGCGCGGTGCTACGGCGGCCCGTGCGCGAGGACACGGGCCTGGTGTCCGCCCGGGGCAATGCGGGTGATCGACGATGCCGGTCGGCGGCGTGACGAGGTTCCGGCAAATGTGCGCATCGATTCCCGTTTCAGAGCTTGACGTAGAGGTTGCGCCGGTCCATCGCCCAGGCCACCAGCCAGCAGGCCAGCATGTAGGCCATGGCGAACAGCATCGAGGCCAGGTAAGGGTTGGCCCATGACAGGAACAGCATCTCATAGAGCCACTGGTACAGCGATGTACCGCCCACGCGCACCCGGGCCAGGATGGTTACGGCGACGCTGGAGAGCAAGTAGATGAACAGCGTGTTCTTGCCGAAGATCTCGAAGAACGGCAGGCCGGCGCGCAGTCCGCCGAGATCGATGGCCGACACCAGCGCGGCAAGGATCAGCAGGTCCCAGCCGACGGTGCACAGCACGTAGGAACTGGTCCACAGCTTCTTGTTGATCGGCAGCGCCGCATCCCACCCGTACGCCATAAGCAGGCACGCGGCGCCGGCGGCCAGCAAGGCCGTCACCGCGGCGATCGTGCGGCCCTTGTGTTCGAGCCAGGCGATGGCGAGATAACCGGCCAGCACGTTGACGATGGCCGGCAGGGTGCTGAGGATGCCTTCCGGATCGAACGGGATGCCGTCGCCGCCGTACATGTGGGGCGCGCCCAGCACGGCAATGTCCACCGCGCGCACGGCGTTGCCAGCCAGCGTGTAGTCGCCGAAATGCCACAGGATCCCCCAGTAGCCGGGCAAAGCGGCAACGGCGAACGCCAGCGCGCCGCGGATGCCGCCGTAGCGCACCACGATGGCGGCGCACAGGTAGCACAGGCCGATGCGCTGCAGCACACCCATGACGCGGGTGGTACCGAGCGGCGCCAGCGTGCCGTCGGGCTGGAAGAACGGGAACCAGTACAGCAGGAAGCCGCACAGGAAGATCAGCGCGCCGCGCCGGAACACCGTTTTCATGAACGCGGCGTCGCCCTGGCCGGCGAATTTCCGCATGCTCAGCCGCAACGCGCCACCGACGACGAACAGGAACGACGGGAACACCAGGTCGGTCAGTGTAAAGCCGTGCCATGGCGCATGGGCCAGCGGCGCGTAGAGGGTACTCCAGCTGCCGGGCGTATTCACGACGATCATCAGCGCCAGCGTGAGGCCGCGGAAGACGTCGAGCGCGAGGTTGCGCCGGCTGGGCAGCGCTGGCGGCGGCAGTGATGAGGATAAAGGCATGGGCAGGCGCGTTTACCGGTCGTAACGGCTGAGACCGTAACACGTGCGCATGGGGGCGAGCAATCCTGCGCCCTGCCCCCGCCGATTTCCTGCAAGCCTTTGAATTCATTGGAATTCCATTTTTCAGCGCCGACCGGCGCTTACATTTCTTTACAGAGGCAGCGGGGCAGATACCTGCAGGCCAGTAAAACCGTGCGCTGCGCCAGCCGGAAGGTCCGGCATGCTCACAAATCGTTACGAAATCGTGTAACCGGCGCGCGACCCGCTCCTTGCAAGGACGGCTCGTTCGTCGTCCGGGGCGACCGCACCGGCCGGGCGCCTGGAAAACGTCTGTAGCGGTGATCCCGGCATTCATCGATCCTTTCCAAACCGTAAGCATGTGGTAAGCAACTGTGCTTAGGATCCCCCCATGGGTGCTTCGGTAGAAAGCTATGCCCGATAATATGAATGGAGACAAAAATGGAACAAGACATGGTTCAACGGGTCAAGAACGACCCGAATTACCAGAAGCTGGTCAAGACGCGTACGAGCTACGGCTGGAAACTGACCTGGGCCGTGATGATCGTCTATTACGGATTTACCTTGCTGAACGCCTTCGACAAGCCGTTCATGGCATCCAAGATCGGCGACGGGGTTATGTCCTGGGGTGTGCCGCTCGGCCTGTTCGTGATCCTGTTCACGGTTGCCGTCACGGGCATCTACGTGCGCCGCGCCAACCGGGAGTTCGATGCGCTGACCGACGCCATCCACCGGAATGCCGCCGGCAATGCCACCCAGCCGACCGAGGTGCGCGCATGACCGCCTGCACCCGTTCCCGCCTGCTTTCCTGCACGGCCGCCGCACTGGCTTCCCTGGCTGTTGCCGGCACTGCGCTGGCTGCGCCCGACCTGGGCCAGTCCGTCAAGCAGGCCACCAACTGGACTGCGATCGCCATGTTCGCGGCGTTCGTGCTGCTGACGCTCTTCATCACCAAGTGGGCCGCCAAGCGCACCCGCTCGGCATCGGACTTCTACACGGCCGGCGGTGGCATCACCGGCTTCCAGAATGGCCTGGCGATCGCCGGCGACTTCATGTCGGCCGCGTCCTTCCTCGGCATTTCCGCCGCCGTGTTCGCCAACGGCTTCGATGGCCTGATCTATGCCATCGGCTTCCTGGTCGGCTGGCCGGTGCTGACGTTCCTGATGGCCGAGCGCCTGCGCAACCTGGGCCGCTTCACCTTCGCCGACGTGGCGGCCTACCGCTTCGCCCAGAAACCGGTGCGCATGTTCGCCGCGGCCGGCACCCTGGTCACCGTGCTGTTCTACCTGATCGCGCAGATGGTCGGTGCCGGCCAGCTGATCAAGCTGCTGTTCGGCCTCGATTACTACATCGCCGTCGTGCTGGTGGGCGTGCTGATGATGGTCTATGTGCTGTTCGGCGGCATGACCGCCACCACCTGGGTGCAGATCATCAAGGCCGTGATGCTGCTGGCAGGCGCCACCTTCATGGCCTTCTCGGTGCTGGCCCTGTACGATTTCAGCCCGGCGTCGCTGTTTGCCAAGGCGGTCGAAGTCCACGAAAAGGGCGACGCCATCATGGGGCCGGGGGGCTTCATCAAGGATCCGATCTCGGGCATCTCGTTCGGCATGGCGCTGATGTTCGGCACCGCGGGCCTGCCGCACATCCTGATGCGCTTCTTCACCGTGCCAAGCGCCAAGGAAGCACGCAAGTCGGTGCTGTGGGCAACCACCTGGATCGGCTACTTCTATGTGCTGGTCTTCATCATCGGTTTCGGCGCGATCGTGCTGGTCGGTACCAACCCCGATTTCAAGGATGGTGCCGGCAAGCTGCTGGGCGGTGGCAACATGGCGGCCGTCCACCTGGCAAAAGCCGTCGGCGGCGACATCTTCCTCGGCTTCATCTCGGCCGTGGCGTTTGCCACCATCCTGGCGGTGGTGGCCGGCCTGACGCTGTCCGGCGCCTCGGCCGTGTCGCATGACATCTACGCGACCGTGATCAAGAAGGGCCAGCCGGCCCCGGGCAGCGAACTGCGCGTATCGAAGTTCACGACCATCGTCCTGGGCATCATCGCCGTGCTGCTGGGTATCGTGTTCGAGAAGCAGAACGTCGCCTTCATGGTGTCGCTGGCCTTCGCCATCGCCGCCTCGGCGAACTTCCCGGTGCTGTTCATGTCGGTGCTGTGGAGCAAGTGCACCACCCGCGGCGCTACCGTCGGCGGCTTCCTCGGCCTGTTCACCGCCGTGGTCCTGACGGTGCTGTCGAAATCGGTGTGGGTCGACGTGTTCAACAATGCCGAGGCAATCTTCCCCTACACGTCGCCGGCACTGTTCTCGATGACCGTCGGCTTCGTCGGCATCTGGCTGTTCTCGGTGACCGACAAGAGCCCGCGCGCCGCCATCGACAAGGCCGGCTTCGAAGCGCAGCAGGTGCGTTCGGAAACCGGCATCGGCGCGTCGGGAGCGACCGCGCACTGATCGCCGTTTCGCCTGCCACGCGAGGAGTACCGTGCGTGGCAGGCGAACTTGCCGGCTGCGGCAGACCGGCCCCGGATAAGCTGATCCGACCTGAACCCCGAAAGTTGCATGCCGACTTTCGGGGTTTTTCATTGGTGAAGGTACTGACCTGCTCCTTTGAAAACTCCCGGGTACCTGAATATTGACTTGGCGGAATCAGAAAGGACTAGTTACACGCTAACCGCCAGCGAACAACTGTTTCGGGCCCCATAGCAACGTTGGCGACGGTTGGCTGCCCGCCAGAAGCTGCCTTTGGGCGCTTGGGGTGTAGACAAGGAATTTACTGAAGCACCGGCCGCAAAAAACTGCGCTCATAGCTCAGGATAAACTTCTGTTGAGTGGCCTTGCCCACCAGCTCAATACATTCCTGATCCTCCGCGGCCTCGCGGCGATAACGTTCATAATCGGACAGGCTAGCGAAACTAAACAGGCAGTAGGCGATATTGTTAGCCCCTTCGGCGGGCAGGAAATAGCCATGGTGCTCGCCTCCCATTCGCCTGACAATCCGGACCCAATCGCGTGAATAACGTTCGAAGGCGTCCATTTGATAGGGGTCAATAATGTACTTTACGTGGCAGGTAATCATGCCGTTAGTCCTTTGATGGCTTAGCAGGATTGCATTTTACAGATATCCGAGTCAGTGCCGATCAGGATTGGTCATAGGCAGGCAGCCATTGATATCTATCAGGACCATGGCCCCGGGAAATCTGCGCCATCGAAAAAGTATCGGAAGCGTGTGCGCACCAGGATGCCGAGTTTTGACGAAAAGTCGGCGGCGTCGTGCTTGAACAGAAGAGATGGCGCAACTTCAGGCGAAGCTCGACGTGGTGAATCCCTCTCACACACGCCTGTCATGACGGCGATAGCTGCAACTGTGGCTCCAGCCCTGTTTAACCAGTCAATGGCGCGGCATCGTTGAGCGCGCGGATCGGCGATGACAATGCGACCCTGTACGGCTTTCCGATCTGTCGGTCGACTGATGGTGGTCTACTCGCAATCGTCACGCTATCAATATTCCAGGAAATCATTAATGGCCGAGAGCACGGCGCCATCAACCTGATCG
>DASVVD010000203.1:0-7510 GCA_036386715.1 Pseudoduganella sp. | reverse complement strand
CGCCCAGGTGGGAATCGTCGTCGTCGCCGATCGGCGTTTCCATCGAGATCGGCTCCTTGGCGATCTTCATGATCTTGCGGATCTTGTCTTCCGGCATCTCCATCTTGATCGCCAGCGTGGCCGGATCGGGCTCGGCACCGGTTTCCTGCAGGATCTGGCGGCTGATCCGGTTCATCTTGTTGATCGTTTCGATCATGTGCACCGGAATACGGATGGTGCGCGCCTGGTCGGCGATCGAACGCGTGATGGCCTGGCGGATCCACCACGTGGCATACGTGGAGAACTTGTAGCCACGGCGGTATTCGAACTTGTCCACCGCCTTCATCAGGCCGATATTGCCTTCCTGGATCAGGTCGAGGAACTGCAGGCCGCGATTCGTGTATTTTTTCGCGATCGAGATCACCAAGCGCAAGTTCGCTTCGGTCATTTCACGCTTGGCCTTGCGCGCCTTCATCTCGCCGGCCGCCATCTGGCGGTTGATATTGCGCAGGTCCGGCAGCGGCAGCACCACCCTGGCCTGCAGGTCGATCAGGCGTTGCTGCAGCTCCTTGATCGTGGGAATGTTGCGGCCCAGGATTGCGCTGTAGGCGTGGTTGGCGGCCACTTCGCCGTCGACCCATTCCAGGTTCGTTTCGTTGCCCGGGAAAACCTTGATGAAGTGGGCGCGCGGCATGCCGCACTTGTTCACGGCCACGTCGATGATCTGCTTCTCGATGTGGCGCACCTCGTCGACCTGGCCGCGCAGCGTGTCGCACAGCTTTTCCACTACCTTGGCCGTGAAGCGGATGTTCAGCAACTCGTTGGAGATGGCATCCTGTGCCTTCACGTACGATTTCGAGCTGTAGCCTTCCTTCTCGAAGGCCTTGCGCATCTTGTCGAACTGGCTGGCGATTTCATCGAACTTGGCCAGCGCATTGTTCTTCAGGTTCTCGAGCTGCTCGGCCGAGTAGCCCGCCGCCGCGCCGGAGGCAGCGCCTTCTTCCTCTTCCTCGGCTTCCTCGGCTTCCTCTTCCTCTTCGTCGTCATCCTCGTCGGAGGCGGCGGCCGGCGGCGCCTGCGGCGGCGTATCGTCGCTCTCGTCGACCAGGCCGTCGACGATCTCGTCGATCTTGATTTCGTCCTGGCGGATGCGCTCGGCAGTGGCAATGATTTCGGCGATCGTGACCGGGCAGGCGGAAATGGCCTGGATCATGTCCTTCAGGCCGTCCTCGATGCGTTTTGCGATCTCGATCTCGCCTTCGCGCGTGAGCAGCTCGACGGAACCCATTTCACGCATGTACATGCGCACCGGGTCAGTGGTGCGGCCGAAATCGGCATCGACGGTCTGCAGCGCGGCTTCGGCAGCGGCTTCCGCTTCGTCGTCGCTGGTGACCGTGGCAACGTTGTCGGACAGCAGCAGCGATTCGGCATCGGGCGCGTGTTCGTACACGGCAATGCCCATGTCGTTGAACGTGCCGATGATGCCTTCGATCGCTTCCGGGTCGACGATATTGTCCGGCAGGTGGTCGTTGATCTCGGCGTACGTGAGGAAGCCACGCTCCTTGCCGAACTTGATCAGCGTTTTCAGCTTCTGGCGGCGCCGTTCGAGCTCTTCCTCGCTGGCTTCCGTGTCGGACGAGAACGCATCCTTCAGCAGCGCCTTTTCCTTGGCCTTGCGGTCCTTGGCCTTGGCCTTGTCCACGGCCTTCAGTTCGGCGCGCTCGACGGCATTGAGCGCGGCGACTTCGTCGTTCTCGGGCTGGAATTCCTTTGGCTTGCGGCCGCGCCGGCCCGGCACTTTCACGCTCGGGAGTACATAGCCGGACGTGTCGATGGCGGCCAGCGTGGCCGCATCGGTGGTCTGGCTGACCCCTGGGGGTGCCGCAGGCGCGCGCGTCTCCACGCCCGCCTCCACGCCCGCTTCCACGTGCGTTTCGGATTTGTCGGCCGTCTTGGCTGCCTTGGCGGTCACGTTGCTGGGCTTTGCAGCCGCTTGGGTTTCAGGTTTCTTTGCTGGCACAGGCGCTTTCGATGTCACAACGACTTGCTTTACGGGTTAGGATGATGCCGTTATCACCGGAGCCCCGCATCGCGGAACTCGTCCATCCGGCACTTCTACAAAACTTCCTCGCTCATTCCCGGCGACAGTCCTGAAGCTGCCGGCAGCCACCCGTGTTATCGAATGGCCATGTTTGGCAGAAATTCTACTGTATGAGTGCGCGTGGGGGCTAGGGGCGCGAATGGTGTGAGGGTGCAGGCAGATTTGCCTGCTCGGCGACAAGAAACTCGCGCGTCTCAACCAAGTCCGGACCCTGCCGCCAACACATCCGCAAATCACACTGCTTCACGTGCCGGTCATGAGCCCAACTAACTGAAAACAAACACAAATTCTGAACTGAAGAAACCTTGCCAAGGTCTTGAAAACTTAGCGTTTTATTATAGCACGCCGTATTTTGATTGCCAGGCGTGCGGCCTTGGCGCCGCACTTCCGGTTTGTTTCTGCCGACAACCGCTTTTACGGTAATTATCGGTTTGCCAGCTCCGACTGCGCTTCGCGCAATAACATGTCCTGCCTTGCGGTTAATTCGCGGTAGCGTGTACCCAGCTCTTCCGCCGACAGGCCGGCGGAAAACACCTGATTCAATTCCGCTTTCAGCACATCGAGCTTCAACTGGCGTACCGTGGCTTTCAGCCACATTCTTTCGGTATCGATATCCGGTTCCGGCGCGGCGGCGATTTCACCGATGATCGCGTCGTATTCAGGGCCCTGCTCCTTCAGTTGCTGGGCCAGCGCGGCAAACGTGGCGCTTTCGCCCAGCGCCTGCGCGGTTTGCACCAGGTGCACCAGGTGCTCGCACTGTTCGGGACCGAACTGGCGGAACGCTTCCAGCGCGGCCTCGTCTACCTGCAGTGCCAGCGACGGGTGCGTGACCATCGCACGGATGATCTTCAGCTCCAGCCCCACCGGCTCCTGGCGCTTGCTCCTCGGCGGGGCCTTGCGGGCCGCCGCCACCGGCTTGCTCAGCTCGAACAACGCCTCGATTTCGCCCGGCGTGCTCTGCGTCATCGATGCCAGCCCGCGCACGATCTGCAGCCGCAGCGCCGACGGCGCCATGGCCTGCAGCATCGGCTTCGCATCGAACTGCACGCGGGCCCGGCCTTCGGGTTCACCCAGGTCGTGCTCGCCCGCGGCCTCGCGCAGCAGGAACTGCGACAACGGCATCGCTTCGTGCACCTGCTGCTCGAAACCTTCGGTGCCGAACTCGCGGATATAACTGTCCGGATCGTGTTCGGACGGCAGGAACAGGAACTTGATCGTCTTGTCGTCGGCCACGTACGGCAGGCAGGCTTCCAGCGCGCGGCGCGCGGCCTTGCGGCCGGCCCTGTCGCCATCGAAACTGAAGACCACGGTGTCGGTTTGCCGCAACAGCTTTTGCACGTGCACCGAGGTGCAGGCAGTACCGAGCGTGGCCACGGCCTGCGGGAAGCCCATCTGGGCCAGCGCAACGACATCCATGTAGCCTTCGGTCACCAGCACATAGCCGGCATCGCGGATCGCCTGGCGTGCCTCGAACAAGCCATACAGCTCTGAACCCTTTGAAAATAAAGGCGTTTCCGGGGAATTCAAGTACTTTGGCTCGCCCTGTTCCATGATTCGTCCGCCAAAGGCAATGACTTGCCCCTTGGCGTTACGGATCGGGAACATCACGCGTTCGCGGAAGCGGTCGTAGCGCTTGATGTGGCGGCCTTCCTCGTCGACCTTGTCGATGACGAGGCCGGCTTCCACCAGTACCGGGGCATCGTATTGCGGGAACACGGCCCGCAGGTTGTCCCACCCTTCCGGCGCGTAGCCGAGGGCGAAGCGTGCCGCGATTTCTCCCGTGAGGCCGCGCCCCTTCAGGTAGCCGATGGCGTTCGGTGCCTTGCGCAACTGGGCTTTGTAGAAGTCGGCGCTCTGCGCCATGGCTTCGGACAAGGCCATGCTCTGCGCCTGGATCTGGGCGCGCTGGGCCGGCGGGATCTTGTCGTCCGCCTCGGGCACGATCATGCCCACGCTCTGCGCCAGGTCCTTCACGGCATCGACGAAGCCCATGCCGGAATACTCGATCCGGTAACCGATCGCGGTGCCATGCGCCTGGCAGCCGAAGCAGTGATAGAACTGCTTGGTGGGGCTGACGGTGAAACTGGGCGATTTTTCGTTGTGGAACGGGCACAGGCCCTGGAAATTGGCCCCGCCTTTCTTGAGCTGCACGTAGCGGCCCACCACGTCCACGATGTCGACGCGGTTCAGCAGGTCGGAAATAAAGGATTGTGGAATCACTATGGCAACCGGGCTTCCTGCAGTGAGCAGATGGGGTTACGGATCAGGCTATGCCGCTGCGCCTGGCTGGATATTGATCCAGCTCAAGGGCGCAAACGGCCAGTAAAACAGTCAAGCTCAGGCGCCAGTCAGCGCTTTCTTGACGAGGCCGGATACTGCAGTCATGTCGGCACGGCCAGCCAGCTTCGGCTTCAGGATCGCCATGACCTTGCCCATGTCCTGCGGGCCGGCGGCGCCGGATTCGGTGACGGCAGCCTTTACTTCGGCGGCGATTTCCTCATCCGACAGGCCGGCAGGCATGTAGGCGGCCAGCACGACCAGTTCGGCCTTTTCGATGTCGGCCAGGTCGGCACGGTTGCCCGCTTCGAACTGCGTGATCGAATCCTTGCGCTGCTTGATCATCTTTTCGACGACGGCCAGCACCTGGGTATCGTTCAGCTCGATCTGCTCGTCCACTTCCTTGCGCTTGATATCGGCCAGGATCAGGCGGATCGTGGCCAGCTTGCCGGCCTCCTTGGCACGCATCGCGGCTTTCATGTCATCGGTAATCTGGGCTTTCAGGCTCATGGGGTCCTCGAAAAATGGGCGACGGATTCAGCGCGGATCGAATGGTGAACTCGAATGGTGAACTCGGATGGTGAACTCAATGGCGAGCTCAACATTAAATCCGGCGTTAAAAACGGAAAAACCCGCTGCGGGCATGGCCGGAGCGGGCGAACGCATCACGCAAGCGGACCGGAGGCGAAAGCGCCGTCGACGGCCCGGTCTGCGAGAGCGAGAATTAGTACAGCTTCTTCGGCAGCTGCTGGCTGCGGATACGCTTGTAGTGACGCTTCACGGCGGCGGCCAGCTTGCGCTTGCGCTCTGCGGTTGGCTTTTCGTAGAACTCGCGTGCGCGCAGTTCGGTCAGCAGACCGGTTTTTTCAATGGTGCGCTTGAAGCGGCGCATGGCGACTTCGAACGGCTCGTTTTCTTTAAGGCGGATAGTGGTCATGTAAAATTCAAACCGTTAGAGGGGTTTTTAGGAAGACGGCGATGGTAGCATCTTTTGTCCAGACAGACAAGAGCAAACTCGATAAGCCTATTGCGCAACGCCATCTTGCTGGTCCGGCACTCGCGTACCAATACCAGCGTAATGAAAGCATGCCTGTGTGCTGCGACCAGAGCCGACGCCGTTCATGACGGTCGCTTGCCAAGTTCGCATTACCGCTTCTCGAATTCAGGGGGGCTGGTCGCCGACCCGCTAATATCCAACACAGCAGAACCCGCAGCGCTACAGCGTTGCGGGTCAGGAATCATATCAGACTGCCAGCCCCGCGGCCATCCCCGAGGCCCAGGCCCACTGGAAGTTGTAGCCTCCCAGCCACCCGGTGACATCGACGGACTCGCCGATGAAATACAGGCCGGGCACCTTCGTCACCATCATGGTCTGCTGCGACAGTTCCCTGGTGTCGACGCCGCCGCGGGTGACTTCGGCCTTGCGGTAGCCTTCCGAGCCGTTGGGCGTGACGGTCCATGCATTGATGGCCTGGCCCAGGCGGCGCAACTGGGCGTCCTGCATGTCGGCCAGGCGCGCTTCGGCGTTGAAGTCGTGCGCCTGCAGCAGGCCGTCGGCCAGGCGGGACGGCAACCACTGGGCCAGCACGTTGCCGAGCTGCTTCTTGATCGTGCCCTTGCCTTCGATCAGCGTGGCGGCCACGTCCAGCTCCGGCAGCAGGTTGATCGTGATGGGCGTGCCGGGCTCCCAGAAGCTGGAAATCTGCAGGATGGCCGGGCCCGACAGGCCGCGGTGCGTGAACAGCAGGTCTTCGCGGAAGCGCGCGCCGGTGGCCTTGCGGCCCTTCAGCGTGCCGGTTTGCACATCGACTTCGAGCGACACGCCGGCCAGCGGCACGAACGGCTGCCACTGTACCGGGTCGAAGGTCAGCGGCACCAGCGCGGGGCGCGGCTCGACGATGGCCAGGTCGAACTGCCGGGCAATGCGGTAGCCGAAATCGGTGGCGCCGATCTTGGGGATCGACAGGCCGCCGGTGGCGATCACGACCGATTCGGCCTCGATCAGGCCGGCACTGGTCTGCACCAGGAACCGGTCACCTTCCCTGGCCACGCTTTGCACCGTGGCCGGCATGCGCCAGCGCACATCGGCGTCGTTGCATTCGGCGCGCAGCATCTCGATGATCTGCTCGGCCGAATCGTCGCAGAACAGCTGGCCCTTGTGTTTCTCGTGGTAGGCGATGCGGTATTTCTTCATCAGCGCCAGGAAATCCTGCGGCGTGTAGCGCGACAGCGCACTCTTGGCAAAATGCGGGTTCTCGGACAGGAAATTGGCCGGTCCGGCGTTGATATTGGTGAAATTGCAGCGGCCGCCGCCGGAAATGCGGATCTTCTCGGCCAGCTTTTCGGCGTGCTCGACCAGCACCACGCGCTTGCCGCGTTGCCCGGCCGCCGCCGCGCACATCATTCCGGCCGCGCCCGCACCGATCACCACCACGTCGAATTGTTCCGCCATTGTCTCTGCCCCGCCAATCAAACCGGGCATTGTACGGTGTAGCAGAAGATAGAGCAGGAATTAGTAGTACATGCGCAGCACATGCAGTAGCGCATGCGCCACGCCAGAATGGCAAGCCATGAGACCACCAGCAACTGCCCAGCCCGTGTCCACCGTGGGGTCACACCCCGACAACGACACGAGCTCGTCAATAGCTGCGCGGAGCTTGACTGCTCAGTTCGTGTCCGTGTCGGGGTGTGACCCCAGACTGGACACGGGGTCAGCCGTGGCGGGTGCGCAGTTCGCGGGAGACGGCGAGGCAGTGGGCGACCTGCTGGGCGATCGGGTCGGGGATCGGCGTGTCGCCGCGCAATACCGATGCAATCCAGGCGGCGGTGGCGGCGGCGCTCTTGTCTTCGGGTAGCGCCGGCACGACTTCGGCGATCATCTGCCGCTCGACCAGCACGGTGCGCTCGCCGTCGTGGAACCAGTCGATCTTTTGTGCCTTGGTGGCATTGGCGACGGTTTCGCCTTCGGTGCCGCGCATCAGGAACGCGTCGCCGCGGGCCTGCGGCGCGGCGGTGGTGAAGTATTCGCCCAGCGTTTCCAGGTATTCAGGGTGGGTGTACGACACCAGCCGCAGTGCCGGCCCGGCAAACGGCTGCAGGATCTTGACGATGGTGTGCGTGGAATTGCGCACGCCCAGCACGCGCCGCAGCGAC
>DASVVD010000202.1:0-2702 GCA_036386715.1 Pseudoduganella sp. | reverse complement strand
CTGGTGCTGCGCGCCTTGAACGGCATCAGCAGCAACCTCTCGAGCGTGGTCGGCCAGGTCCGCATGGGCGCCGAGCAGATCACCACCGCGTCGGCCGAAATCGCCAGCGGCAACCTGGACCTGTCGTCGCGCACCGAGCAGCAGGCGTCGTCGCTGGAAGAGACCGCGTCGTCGATGGAGGAACTGACCGCCACCGTCAGGCAGAATGCCGACAATGCGCGCCAGGCCGAGCAACTGGCCGCGGCGGCCTCGGATGTCGCCAGCCGGGGCGGCGCTGCGGTCGCGCAGGTGGTCGACACGATGGGCGCGATCGATGCGTCGTCGCGCCGTATCGTCGACATCATTTCCGTCATCGACGGCATTGCATTCCAGACCAATATCCTGGCCCTGAATGCCGCTGTCGAAGCGGCCCGCGCCGGCGAACAGGGCCGCGGCTTCGCGGTGGTGGCCAACGAGGTGCGCACGCTGGCGGCGCGGTCGGCCGCCGCGGCCAAGGAGATCAAGGAACTGATCGCCGCCTCGGTCGCCACCATCGATGACGGCGCCGCCTCGGTCAGCCTGGCCGGCCGCAGCATGGACGATATCGTATCGTCGGCGCAGCAGGTGAACCACATCATCGGCCGCATCAGCGCCGCCAGCGCGGAACAGGCGCAGGGCATCTCCGAAGTGAACCAGGCGGTGGGCCAGATCGACGATGTCACGCAGCAGAACGCGGCCCTGGTGGAGGAAGCCGCCGCCGCCGCGGAAAGCCTGCAGGAACAGGCTGAGAACCTGTCGCGTGCGGTGGCCGTGTTCGAGCTCGACGCCGGCGTGGAACAGCCGGGCCGGCCGGCGCGCACTGCCGCGCAGCTTGGCGACGGACGGCGCGCCGCCGTCAGCCCGATGCGCGGGCTGCGGCTGGCGACGCCGCCGGCCGGCGATGCTTCCCGGCGGCACCGCGTCTGAAGCAGGGCCTGGGCCAGGGGCCCCGGCTTGCTAGCGGAACGGCTTGCTCAAATAGGGCGAGCGGGCCACGCCGAAGCGCCACGGCGTGTCCATGGCCTTCGAGATGCCGATACGGGGGCCGGCCGCAACCGGCAGCTCCAGCGCCACGGCATCGCGCGGCAGCAGCTGGAACGGCGGCAGTGCCAGCGACTTGCCGTTGTGCTCGCGCGTGATGCCCAGCGCCTGGCACACCCGGCCGGGGCCGGAGGTCAACAGGCGCGGATCGTCGAGCTTGCGGCGCGCCGCCATCGTTTCCAGGCCGTGCAGCGGCTCGATTGCACGGATCAGCACGCCGGCACCATGCCCGGCCTCCCGGCAGACGAAATTCAGGCACCAGTGGATGCCGTACGAGCGGTACACATAGGCATGGGCCGGCGGGCCGAACATGGCGGCATTGCGCTCGGTGGGGCCGTTGTAGGTATGCGAGGCAGGGTCCTCGCGGTCGTAGGCTTCGGTTTCCACGATGCGCCCGCCCACGCCATCGACCAGCACCGTCACCCCGATCAGCAGCCGTGCCACCTCGTGCGATGGCGCATTGAAGTCGATTCCTGCCAGATAAGTCGTCATGCCCGGATTCTAGCGCCGGCCGGCGAATCGCAGCGCCGGGCTCGGCGGCATGACATCAAGACAAGACAAAACTGTTCATTTCGCTATCGAAGCGGCGCGTGGCGGCAACAGCCATGCCCGTCCGGGGCAAATAATTGCTCCCGGAATGCTATTACCCCACAGAAACAGGGGATAATGATCCGTTCGCCGTTCCCTTTTACCATCATGAACAAAGCAGCAGCCCCCGCCAGGGACCTTACCGTGGAAGACGCCCTGCTGCGTTCGATCCGCATTCCGCCGCGCCCGAGCCTGCTGGTCGACCTGCAGGGCGAGCTGGCCGAGGACGATCCGTCGCCGCGCCGCATCGCGCGCATCATCGGCAATGACGTGGGCATGTCCGGCGCGCTGCTGAAGCTGGCCAATTCGCCGTTCTTCGGCGCCGCCCGCAAGGCCAAGTCGGTCGAGCAGGCCATCAATTTCCTGGGACTGAACCAGTGCGCGGCATTGCTGACGGGCCTGCTGGCACGGCAGGCCATCGACGGCGGCGGCAGCGGCGCCGCCCTGGACGCGTTCTGGGACACCAGCGCGCGGCGCGCCCAGTCGCTGGTGTTCATCGCCCGCCGGCTGCGCCTGGCGCCGCCGGACATTGCCCACACCTTCGGCCTGTTCTGCGACATCGGCGTGCCGCTGCTGATGGACCGCTTTGCCGACTATGCCGACACGCTGGCGATGGCCGCGCACGATGCCCAGCGCAGCTTCACCGCGGTGGAAGACGCGCGCCACCATACCAACCACGCCGCGATCGGCTGCCTGCTGGCGCGCAACTGGGGGCTGTCGCCGGACGTTTCGTGGGCGATCCTGCACCACCACGACTACACGGTGCTCGACGACGATGCCACCGACGATGCGATCCGCTCGCTGGTCGCCGCCTCGGTGCTGGCCGAACGGGGCATTGCACGCTACCATGGCAACCACGATTCACTGGAGTGGGAAAAAGGCGGCGAGCCCGCCTGCCGCCACCTCGGCCTGGATGCCGGCGAGGCGGAAGACCTGCTCGAGGAATTGCACGACACTTACCACATCGATCACTGACGATGCCTGCCCGGGCATCGGGAAACCCATGCCCAAGAATAAAATACCCGTTCCCCGCAAATCCGCCGCCGCCAACCAGG
>DASVVD010000201.1:0-3126 GCA_036386715.1 Pseudoduganella sp. | reverse complement strand
TTCCTGCCCGAGGCCGTGCTGCTGGCGGCCCAGCCGCTGCAGCAGGAATACGACTTCGAAGGGTTCCACGCGCCGATCGTGCAGTTCCAGCAGCCCGGCGTCGCCCAGCCGGGCACGGTGGAGCTGGCGCAGCCGGCGGTCTATGCTGTGATCGATTTCACCGAAGCCAACGACAGCAGCTACAGCTGGGAAGGCAAGTTCGTCATCGACCGCGACGGCACCGTCAACGCGATTCGCTTCATCACGAAGAGCATCCTGTCCGTCGTGCAGGAGCGCGCCAGCACCATCGACTGGCTCAACCACACCATGTCGCTCCCCCTGGAGAAGCCGGTCGCGGCAAAACAGGGCGACGTGCTGCAGGTGGCGTTCTCCTACCGCGCCGGCGGGTCCATCCCGGCGCTGCAGGCGCGCCTGGCCGCCCGCGTGATGTACCACGCCGCGCTGCAGCCGAAGGTCATGGCTTTCGCTTGAGGGTGCCCTGGTCCGCCGTCCACTCGCGCGGCCTGTCTCATGCTATTCAACTCTCGCAGTTCAACTCACGCCATTCGTCCCCACGATTCGGCAGCCCGTCGGCCAGTGCGGCCGCCGGTCGCACCGCCGTTGAGCCAGGCGGCCGCGACGGGCACCATGCGCACTTCGAACCCCCTTCGTGCGAGGACCTCATGCTGAGTTTTTTCCTGTGGCTGGTGCTGTTGTGCGTGTGCTGGCCGCTGGCCTTGCTGGCGCTGGTGCTGTATCCGGTCGCCTGGCTGCTGTTGCTGCCGTTCCGGCTGCTCGGCATCGGTGTCGAGGCCGTGTTCGAGCTGCTGCGCGCGGTCGTGATGCTGCCCGCGCGCGTGCTCGGCGGCGGGCGCCGCCGGTAGAAGTCAGAAGCCGACCAAGAAGCCGCCGCCGAGCGACACCTGCGAGTAGTTGTAGTCGATCAGGCTTTGTCCGTAGCCCGAGAAGAACTGCACGTAGCCCTTCAGGTTGGAGCGCAGCGGCGTGGCCCAGCCCAGCTGCAGCGCGCCATGCTCGGTGTGCAGGTTGCGGCGCGCCATCAGGGAATACTCGCTGCCGCCGTCACGGTACACCAGGCGCACGTCGCCGTGGCCCATGAAGTCGGCGATGTCGAGGTTGTCGTTGTCCGAGCGTGAATTGTCCAGCCGCTTCCAGATCCGCGCCGTCACCGCCAGCTTGCCGTACTCGGCACCCAGTTCCCCGTACACCCGGTTCCAGCTGCGCGACAGGGTGTTCGACTGGCCGTTCGACTGGTGCACGAAGCCCAGGCCCGCGTAGCGGAAGTCGACGCCGCCCAGGCGCTTGCCGATCGGCGCGATCGCCATCACTTCCGGCTGGTAGTTGGTTTCCCGGAACGGGCTCGATTCGCTGCGGTTATAGGCCTGCCAGAAGCTTTGCTGGGTGTAGCCGAACCACAGATCGACCGGCGAACCGGCGATGGTCTCCATCATCTTCATCTTGAACGACAGCTGGTAGGCCAGTTCCACGTGCTGCGCATCGATGCCGGCCGGCGTGACTTCGTTGAACGGCGCCTCGTTGGTGCTGTTGCTGTAGTTCGCCAGCAGCAGGTAGGTGTCGCGGTGCGGCCGGAAATTGAACACGCCGCGCTTGCTGTTCTGGTCGAGCTCCCACAGCGGCACCTGGGTCGACGCCACTGGTTGCGCGGCGGCCGCCTGCTGCGATTCCGCGGGCTTGGTTACCGGACCGCCGGGGAAAGCACCCTGCTGCTGGTCGGAATTTGTGCCCGGCACCGCGGCGACGGCCGGTGCGGCTTCCTTGGGACGGTTTGCCAGCGCGTCGTAGCACCCCAGCCGCTCGGTCGAATCGCCCAGCAGCGAGCAGCGCGCCAGCGCGGGATCGACCGCGGCCGGCACGTCCTGCGCGTAAACGGGGGAAACGATGAAAGAGGCGGCGAAAGGAGAGAGGGCCAGCATGGCCGAAAGGCAGGGGGCAAGGTGTTTTTTCATTGGCATGATTTGTTTTTTGGCATCATGCCAGTATAAGCGGACTGCGGCCGCCGTGTCCGCACGGCTGCGCTTGAAATAATGCAATTGTTCCCAAACTGGACAAACCCGATGCTGCTACAATTTTTGTGCGGGACCACGCTCTCGCGCCGTCCAAGGAGAATGCCATGAGCCGCAAGACCCCTATCGAGCGTTACCGGAATATCGGCATCAGCGCCCACATCGATGCCGGCAAGACCACCACCACCGAACGCATCCTGTTCTATACGGGCGTCAATCACAAGATCGGCGAGGTGCACAACGGCGCGGCCACCATGGACTGGATGGAGCAGGAGCAGGAACGCGGCATCACGATCACGTCGGCGGCCACCACCGCGTTCTGGCGCGGCATGGCCGGCAATTTTCCCGAGCACCGCATCAACATCATCGACACGCCGGGCCACGTCGACTTCACCATCGAGGTGGAGCGTTCCATGCGCGTGCTCGATGGCGCCGTGATGGTGTACGACGCCGTGGGCGGCGTGCAGCCGCAATCGGAGACCGTGTGGCGCCAGGCGAACAAGTACAAGGTGCCGCGCATCGCCTTCGTCAACAAGATGGACCGCGTCGGCGCCGACTTCTTCCGCGTGCGCGAACAGATCGCCGACCGCCTCAAGGGCGTGGCCGTGCCGATCCAGATTCCGCTGGGCGCCGAGGACGACTTCCACGGCGTCGTCGATCTGGTCAAGATGCGCGCGATCAACTGGGACGACGAGAGCCTGGGCGTCAAATTCACCTACGAGAACATTCCCGCGCCCTTGCAGGCGCTCGCGCGCGAGTGGCGCGACAAGATGGTGGAGGCGGCCGCCGAAGGCACGCCCGAGCTGCTGGAGAAATACCTGGACGGCGGCGAGCTGAGCGAGGACGAGATCAAGGCCGGCTTGCGCCTGCGCACCATCCGCAACGAAATCGTGCCGATGCTGGCCGGCAGCGCATTCAAGAATCGCGGCGTGCAAGCGATGCTCGACGCGGTCGTCGAGTATCTGCCATCGCCGCTGGACGTGCCGGCCATCGCCGGGACCGACGAGCACGACAAACCGATCGAGCGGCATCCGAGCGACACCGACCCGTTCTCGGCGCTCGCCTTTAAAATCATGACCGACCCGTTCGTCGGTCAGTTGAC
>DASVVD010000200.1:0-8813 GCA_036386715.1 Pseudoduganella sp. | reverse complement strand
AGGCGCACGCCGTTGCATGCCAGCGTGACGGGCTGCACGTCGATCATCGGTTCGTCCTCGACATGAACACGAGGCGTTCGAACAGGTGCACGTCCTGCTCGTTCTTCAGCAGCGCGCCGTGCAGCGGCGGCACGATCGCCTTGCTGTCCTTGCTGCGCAACGCTTCCGGCGGGATGTCCTCGGCCAGCAGCAGTTTCAGCCAGTCGAGGAATTCGGACGTGGAAGGCTTTTTCTTCAGACCGGAGACGTCGCGCACTTCATAGAACGTTTGCAGCGCCTGTGCCAGCAGCTCCTGTTTCAGGTGCGGGAAGTGCACCTTCACGATCGCTTCCAGCGTATCCTTGTCGGGGAAGGCAATGTAGTGGAAGAAGCAGCGGCGCAGGAATGCGTCGGGCAGCTCCTTCTCGTTGTTCGACGTGATGATCACGAGCGGGCGGTGCTTCGCCACCACCATCTCGCGCGTTTCGTAGACGTAGAACTCCATGCGGTCCAGCTCGCGCAGCAGGTCGTTGGGGAATTCGATGTCGGCCTTGTCGATCTCGTCGATCAGCAGCACCACGGGTTCGGGCGCGGTGAAGGCCTGCCACAGCACGCCCTTGACGATGTAGTTGTGGATGTCGCGCACCCGCTCGTCGCCCAGCTGCGAATCGCGCAGGCGCGACACGGCATCGTACTCGTACAGGCCCTGCTGCGCTTTCGTGGTGGATTTGACGTGCCATTGCAACAGCGGGCGGTCGAGCGCGGCGGCCACTTCCTCGGCCAGCATCGTCTTGCCGGTGCCCGGTTCGCCCTTGACGAGCAGGGGGCGCTGCAGCGTGAGCGCGGCGTTCACGGCCAGCTTCAGGTCGGGTGTGGCAACATAGTGCGCGGAGCCTTCGAAACGTTGTGTATCAGGCGGATTCAATCGGTCGACGGTCATGGACGAACTTCCGGTGGCAGGAGAAAAGGCCAGTATACGGTAGTTCCGCGCATGCCAGAACGTACCGGAAACGTGGTGGACGACCGGATACAGCTGCGCTAGAATCGGCCGCTGGTAGCACGAAAAGCAAGTATTTATGCAAGCAGCAAGGGGACACGGAGACCGCGATGAAAATGAGTCCCCTCCAATTACTCTTTTGGATTCGACTAGCCACCCATGATTAGATACACAGCAGTGTTCCTGCTTGCCGGCGCCGCCCTGGCCACCCCGGCCGCCTTTGCCGCGGATATCGTCGGCAACCCGGCCGCCGCGCCAGCCAAGATCGAAATGTGCATCGGCTGCCATGCCATTCCCGGCTACAAGGCCACGTTCCCCGAGGTGTTCCAGGTGCCCAAGATCGGCGGCCAGAACGCCAGATACATCGAGGCGGCGCTGAAGGGATACCAGAAGGGCGACCGCAAGCATCCTTCGATGAAAGGCATCGCCACCAGCCTGTCCGACCAGGACATCGCCGATATCGCCGCCTATTACGCCCAGCAGAAATGAGGAAGACCACCATGAAGAAAACACTGCTCGCCGTGGTCTGCTGCATCGCTTCGGCCGCCGCCGCGGCGGCCGGCAACATCAACAACGGCAAGGCGCTGGCCGAGAAATACGCCTGCGCCTCCTGCCATGGTGCAAACTTCAACTCGCCGATCGATCCGAGCTATCCGAAGCTCGCCGGCCAGCACAGGGATTACCTGGCCCATGCGCTGACCGCCTACAAGCGCGGCGACGCCCCGAACGGCCGCAACAACCCGATCATGGGTGGCCTGGTGAAGCCGCTGTCGGACAAGGATATCGCCGACCTGGCCGCCTACCTCAACAGCCTGCCGGGGACCATGGTCGTCAAGCGCTAGGGCACATGACCTGGGCAGACAGTAGGAACGGACCGGATAATTAGGGACAGACCGGGACGCCGGACCGCCTGTTTTCCAGGAAATTTCCTGAAAACCAGGGTCTGTCCCTGGTTTTTACTGCTGCACGCGCCGCTTCACGGCATCGATGTACGCTTCGCCGTCCGGCGGCAGCCCGTTGCGCTGCGATTTCCAGATCATCTCGCCCAGGCATTCCATGATTTCATGCTGCGCCTCGTGCGTGGAATCGCGCTTTTTCGACAGCGCTTCGTAGGCGGCGCGGATGCCGCGCGGCGAGTCGATCGATACCTGCTCGGAAATCGACAGGTGCATCGCCAGGTGCAGGAACGGATTGGCCTGCCCACCTTCGACGGAATAGTCGCGCGCCAGCGCCGCTTCCACGTCGGTCAGCGCGTCGTCGTACTCGGGGTGCAGGCGCACCCAGTCGAGCGCCATCGCTTCGAGCGGTGTCAGGATTTCATGGGCGCGGTCCTTGCGGAATACTTCGCAGAAGAAGCGGCGTACATCGTGGGAGGATGGGGTAAACATGGGCTGGCGGCGGGTGGCGGGTGGCGACTGCAGGAGTGAGGCGGACATTGTACAAAGAAATGCCCGCCGGCGCAGGTTGCCCCGCGCCGGTTGCATGAATGTCACCGATGGCCGGCGGTTATTGCTTGCTTGAAACAGCCAGTGCCACGCCGTCGCAGCCGGTCGTTTCCTGCGGCGGCCCCGCGATCGCCTGTTGCGACGAGCGCTGTCCCTGCTGGCCGCGGCCATGCGGCTGGCGCAGATAGCGCGACGCATGGCGGCGTTCGCCATGGGCGGGCCATGTGAGGAATCGCGACAGTTCCTGCAGGGCACGCTGGTACACCTCGCGCTTGAACTCGATGACCACGTCCAGCGGCACCCAGTATTCGTGCCAGCGCCAGGCATCGAACTCGGGGTGATCGGTCAGGCGCAGGTTCACTTCATTGTCGCGCGCACACATGCGCAGCAGGAACCAGATCTGCTTCTGCCCGCGGTAGTGGCCGCGGATCTCGCGCTTGATGAAATGATCCGGCACCTCGTAACGCAGCCAGTCGCGCGTGCGGCCCACGATCTTCACGTGTTCCGGGCGCAAGCCGATTTCTTCCTGCAGCTCCCGATACATGGCCTGCTCGGGTGTTTCGCCGTACTTGATTCCTCCTTGCGGAAATTGCCATGAGTGCTCGCGCACCCGCTTGCCCCACCACACCTCATTATGAGAGTTCAGCAGGATGATGCCGACGTTGGGGCGGAACCCTTCCCGATCGAGCATAGTGCACCTCAAAACTTTCTGCGGCCGACGCAGTCCCTCAACATCAATCCTCGTACATTTTTGCTTACAAGTCTGCCTGCCGGCGACGCCCCCCTGGTACGGAGGCATGCAGCAGGCCCGCGATTGAACGTCGCAGTTGACCGCACGGTTGAGCGCGCAGTTGTGCACATTGTATAAATGATGGATGCATCAGCCAGCTAATCATTTAAAATTAGGTTGATTATAACCCTCTCTTTTTGAAAAGAATTCACAGATATGCGTGCGTCACGGTTTTTTATTTCCACACTCAAAGAGGCGCCTTCCGACGCTGAAATCGTCAGCCATAAACTGATGATGCGGGCAGGCATGATCAAGCGGCTGGGCTCGGGGATCTACACCTACATGCCGATGGGCCTCAAGGTAATCCGCAAGGTCGAGGCGATCGTGCGCGAGGAGATGAACCGCGCCGGCGCCATCGAACTGCTGATGCCGCTGGTACAGCCGGCCGAGCTGTGGCAGGAAACGGGCCGCTGGGACAAGATGGGGCCGGAACTGATGCGCGTAAAGGACCGGCATGGCCGCGAATTCGCGATCCAGCCCACGTCCGAGGAAGTGATCACCGATGTGGTGCGCAGCGAGATCAAGTCCTACCGCCAGCTGCCGTTGAATTTTTACCACATTCAGACCAAGTTCCGCGACGAGCGCCGTCCCCGCTTCGGCCTGATGCGCGGCCGTGAGTTCACGATGAAGGATGCGTATTCGTTCGACCGCGACCTGGAAGGCATGCAGAAGTCCTACCAGGTCATGTTCGATGCCTACACCAGAATCTTCACCCGTTTCGGCCTGAAGTTCCGCGCGGTAGCGGCCGACAACGGCGCCATCGGCGGTACCGGTTCGCACGAGTTCCACGTGATCGCCAGCACCGGCGAAGACGCGCTGGTGTATTGCCCGACCTCCGACTATGCCGCCAACATGGAAGCGGCCGAGGCTCTGTCGACCGGCACGCGTGCCGCGCCGTCGGCCGAGCTGGTCAAGACGTCCACGCCGAAAGCGGCCAAATGCGAAGACGTGGCGAAGCTGCTGGGCATCGACCTGTCGAAAACGCTGAAGACCATCGCGCTGACGGTGGAAACCGAAGCCGAGGGCAAGGTGGCCAAGCAGTACTTCATGCTGCTGCTGCGCGGCGACCATGAGCTCAACGAGATCAAGGCGTCGAAAGTACCGGGCCTGCAAGGCACCTACCGCTTCTCGACCGTGGAAGAAATCGACGAAGTGTATGGCTGCAAGCCGGGCTACCTGGGCCCGATCGGCACCAAGGCGCCGGTCACCGTGGTGGCGGACCGCACGGTGGCCAACATGTCGGACTTCGTTACCGGCGCCAACGATGAAGACTTCCACTTCACCGGCGCGAACTGGGGCCGCGACATGCCCGAGCCGCACATCACGGTGGACCTGCGTAATGTGGTCGAAGGCGACGCTTCGCCGGACGGCAAGGGCGTGCTGGCCATCGAGCGCGGCATCGAAGTGGGCCACGTGTTCCAGCTGGGCACCGCCTATTCGGCGGCGATGAACGCCACCTTCCTGGACGAAAACGGCAAGCCGGCGCCGCTGCAGATGGGCTGCTACGGCATCGGCGTGACCCGCATCCTGGGCGCGGCGATCGAGCAGAACTTCGACGACAAGGGCATCGTCTGGCCGACCTCGATCGCGCCGTTCGAGCTGGTGCTGTGCCCGATGGGGTACGACCGCAGCGAGCTGGTGAAGGAAGAGACCGAAAAACTGTATGCGGCTGCACTGGCGGCCGGCATCGACGTGATCGTCGACGACCGCGGCCTGCGCCCGGGCGGAATGTTCGCCGACTGGGAACTGATTGGCGTGCCGCACCGCGTGGTGATCGGTGAGCGCGGCCTGAAGGAAGGCAACCTGGAATACCAGGGCCGCCGCGACACCGAGGCGACCAACGTGCCGGTTGCCGACATCGTGGCCTTCATCAAGGCCCGAGTGCAGCAGTAATGAAGGCGGGCCGGGAACGGCGCCGCTGGTGGGCGCGCCCCTTGCGCTGGTGGCATACCATTGCGTTTGCCTCCGGTGTGCTGTGCGCGCCGTTCGGCTTTGCCGGCAACCAGAAGGAGGAATCGCTGGCCGATTCGGTGCGCGTGGCGCTGTCCAACGCGATCCTCGACGCGCGCCCGCCCAAGCCCACCTTCGTCAACCCGGCGGACCAGGCGCGCTACGATGCCTGGGTGGCCGACATGTCCGGCCGCCTGCAGCGCAAGCTGCCGGACCAGGAGCACCGCCGCGAATTCCTCGAAACCGTATGGTATGAAGCGCGCCGCGCCGGCCTGGAGCCGTCGCTCGTGCTGGGTCTGATCCAGGTGGAGTCGGCCTACCGCAAGTACGCCGTGTCGATGGTGGGCGCGCGCGGCTACATGCAGGTGATGCCGTTCTGGACCAATGTGATCGGCGACAGCGACCGCCGCAAGCTGTTCAACATGCAGACCAACCTGCGCTACGGCTGCGCGATCCTGCGCATGTACGTCGATATGGAGCGGGGCGACCTTTACCTTGCGCTGGGGCGCTACAACGGCAGCCGCGGCAAGCCGGATTATCCGAACGCGGTGCTGAAGGCCTGGAATAACTGGCGATGACGATGCGTTCTCTGTTCCTGTCCTTCCTGGCCCTTGCAGGACTGCCCGCATATGCCCAGACCCAGGCCGGCGACGATGACGGCGCCTGGAACGAGTACACGATCATGCCGTCGCACTATCCGGCCGACGCACCGCGCTTCGAGGCCTATCCGGCCAAGGTTTATCGCGGACCGAACGCGCCGGTGCGCTGGCGCGCCGATCCAGAATCGCGGATGTTCCGTACCAACTTGAAAGAGTGGGGCAAGGCCAAATCCAATTTCGCCGGCCATTACATCCTGGCGGGTTGGGGTTGCGGCACCGATTGCGCGCAGATCGCGATCATCGATGCGAGAACCGGCAAGGTATTCCACCCGGATGCGGCAGGCACTGCCGTGACGGTGAACGTACATGACGATTTCTGGCGCAATGACGAAACACCACTGCGCTACCGAAAAGACAGCCGGCTGCTGGTATTGATCGGCATGCCGAACGAGGATGCCAGCCAGCGCGGCATCTCGTTCTATCTTTGGGAGCCGCCGAAACTGCGGCTTATCCGGCGAGTGCCTGTAGGGTGGTATCCCGACACGCCCGGGCAGGTGCAGCCGTAATCACCGTGGCTGCGGGCGGTGTATTTTGCGTTGGTATTGTGTCGGCGGCGCCATAAAAAATCCCCGGTCGCTTCACGCGCCGGGGATTTTGTTCGTACCGGGCCAGCCGGTGCAGGGTTCAGCTCAGGTGATCCGAAATCAGCTTCGTCATTTCGAACATGGAGACCTGGGCCTTGCCGCCGAAGACGGCCTTGAGCTTGTCGTCCGCGTTGATCATGCGGCGGTTGGCGGCATCCTGCAGGTTGTGCTTCTTGATGTATTCCCAGACTTTCTTCGTGACTTCCGTGCGCGGCAGCGGGGAGGCGCCTACTACCGGGACCAGTTGTGCAGACGGAGTCATCTCTTTCATGAATGCTGCATTGGGCTTGCGTGCTGCGGGTTCTGCTTTTTTTGCTGCCGGCTTGGCTGCAGCTTTCGCCGGAGCGGCTGCTGCCTTCGTTGCCGGAGCCGCTTTGGTTGCGGCTTTCTTGGCAGGTGCTGCCGTGGATTTCTTGGCTGTTGCCATATTCGAGCCTCCTTAACAAACACATGGAAATTTGCGCACTACAACGCACGGCTAATATTGGTGGCCTTTTTAAGTGGATGCAAGCGTTTTTCGCCTTTTTTGTAGGAAACGGCACGTAAAGAAAGGTTAATAATGAAAAAACCGCCGCTGTGTCTGCACACAGGGCGGTTTTGTCTGGAGAAAGCGACTGAAAGCCGCACCGTTACAGGGTTAGCGCAGCCCCGGCATCATGCCTTTCATGGAGCGCATCATCTTCATCATGCCGCCGCCCTGCAGTTTTTTCATCATCGTCTGCATCTGCTCGAACTGGTTCAGCATGCGGTTCACTTCCTGCACCTGCACGCCGGCACCGGCCGCGATGCGGCGCTTGCGGGTGGCCTTGATCAGGTCGGGCTTGGCGCGTTCGGCCGGGGTCATCGAATCGATGATGCCGACCATGCGGCGCACCTGCTTTTCGGCCTGGTCCATGTTGGCGTTGCCGGCGGCCTGCTGGAACTGGGCCGGCAGCTTGTCGACCAGGCCGGCCATGCCGCCCATCTTCTTCATCTGGCCAAGCTGCGCCTTGAAGTCGTTCAGGTCGAACTTGCCGCCGGACTTCACCTTGGCGGCCAGGTCCGCCGCTGCTTTCGCATCGACGCCCTTGCGCGCTTCTTCGACCAGCGCGAAGATGTCGCCCATGCCGAGGATACGGTTGGCCATGCGGGCCGGATCGAACGCTTCCAGGCCATCGAGCTTTTCCGACACGCCGGCGAACTTGATCGGCTTGCCGGTGATGTGGCGCACGGACAGCGCCGCGCCGCCGCGCGAATCGCCATCGAGCTTGGTCAGCACGATGCCGGTCAGCGGCAGCGCGTCGTTGAAGGCCTTGGCGGTGTTGATCGCATCCTGGCCCAGCATCGCATCGACGACGAACAGCGTCTCGATCGGCTTGACCGCGCCGTGCACGGCGGCGATTTCCTTCATCATCTCTTCATCGATACCGAGGCGGCCGGCGGTGTCGATGATCAGCACGTCATGGTAGTGCTTCCTGGCCCAGTCCAGCGCGGCCAGCGCGATATCGACCGGCTTGTCCTGCGCGGTGGACGGGAAGAAATCGGCTCCCACCTGGCTGGTGACCGACTGCAGCTGCGCGATTGCCGCGGGGCGGTACACGTCGGCCGACACGGTCAGCACTTTTTTCTTCTTCTGCTCGCGCAGGTACTTGGCCAGCTTGCCGACGGTGGTGGTTTTACCCACACCCTGCAGGCCGGCCATCAGGATGATCGCCGGCGGCTGCTGCGCAAAGCTCAGTTGCGCCGCTTCGGGGCCGAGGTCGGCGCCCATCAGCGCGCCCAGCTCGCGCTGCACCACGCCCACCAGCGCCTGGCCCGGCGACAGCGAGCCCACCACTTCTTCGCCAAGCGCCTTTTCCTTGACCTTGCCGATGAATTCGCGCACCGCGGGCAGCGCCACGTCGGCCTCGAGCAGGGCAAGGCGCACTTCGCGCAGCATCTCGGCGGTATTGGCCTCGGTCAGGCGGGCCTCGCCGCGCATGGTCTTGACGACCTTGGCAAGGCGTTGAGTCAGATTGTCTAGCATGTCGGGTGATCAGTAAGAGAGGGCGGGCAAGTGCCCGGAAACGGTGCCATTTTACATTAGTACGGGTGCGCCGGCGCGGCCGCGGCACGGCGGCCATGCAGCCACATGCTCTCCAATTGTCACAGCCGTGCACACTTTACAAGGTACTTCGCTATCCGGATTGACAACTATTCCCACGGCCGGCATCGTGCCTGTTTGGTTTCTTGATGGAGATCGGCATGAGCAGCGAATACGGCAGCAGTGCGGCATTGCAGGGCGTGGAACCGGAAATCCGCGAAGAGCGTTTCGAATTCACCGCCACCGGCGGCGAATATTTCCGTATCTGGATCGTCAACCTGCTGCTGACGATCGTCACGTTGGGCATCTACTCGGCCTGGGCGAAGGTGCGGCGCAACCAGTATTTT
>DASVVD010000199.1:0-2676 GCA_036386715.1 Pseudoduganella sp. | reverse complement strand
GCCGTGGCCGAACCCGGCCGATCCCGCCAGGACCAGCAGGATGGCCTGCCCTGCCGGCACATGGGCGCCGCCGACCGCCACGGCGCCGCTGGTGAACCGGCGCGTGTTGTGGATCGCCGGATCGCTCGCCGCGACGAGCGGCACCAGTGCCGCCGTATCGTCCGCGGCGCCGCGCAACCGGGCTACGATGCAGTTGCCGAGCAGGCCCGCCGTTGCCTCATGCGTCTGTGCCAGCAGGCCGGCCAGATTGGCCAGCAGCGCATGCTCGTCGTACCAGGGTTTCCCGAGCACATCGGCCAGCAGGCCGTGGGCGGGCGCAGCCTGAACCAGTTCACGCAATGCACCCTGCAGCGCTGCCGCCGCGCCATGCGCCGCAGCGATATCGCCGGCCGATGCCAGTGGTGAAAGGCACGCTACATACGCTCCAACCCAGGCTGCAACCTGCGGCAACTGCCGGTCCGCAAAACCAAGCAGGCCGGCTACTATGCGCACCGGCACGCCGGCCACGAAGGCGTTCAGCGCGGCGGCGTCGCTGGTTTCGGCTGCCATGCCCGCCGCAACCCTGTCCGCCTGCCCGGCCACCAGCGCCGGGGGCAATGCCGCCAGTGCCCGCTGCAGCGCGGCCTTCGGCGCCACGTGGCGCTCACCCTCGTTCATGCGCACCAGCGCGCCGAACAGGCTGCCGGCCGGCCCGGCCAGCGCGAGCGGTACCGGCTCGTGCGCTGGCCGCACGCGGCAGTCCGGGTGCGCCAGTACTTCCCGCACCGTGTCCGGATGGGCCGCCACCCAGAGCCCCAACCGTGCGTCGTGGCGTGGCGCCCTGTCCTTCGCAAGTGTCGCGTAATACGGATACGGATCCGGGTGCGTGACGGCCGCCACCGCGTCGGCCGGCCAATGATCGGTTTGCATACTGCTCCTTTGCGCGATTGAATGGATGCAGTATCCTGAAAAACCAACACCAATACTTCGCCGGGGACCGAAACATGGATGCAAGCCGCGCCCAAGCGCTGCACGACACAGACGACCCAGGCGACACCGGCGACACGGAAGGCCGCCTGGCCCGCATTGCCGCCGCCATCGCCGAACCGGCCCGCGCACGCATGCTGTGCAGCCTGCTCGACGGGCATGCACGCACCAGCACCGAGCTGTCCGTGGTGGCTGGCGTCAGCCCGTCGACCGCCAGCGCCCACCTGGCCAGGCTGCAGGAGGACGGCCTGCTGCGCCAGCTCGCACAGGGGCGGCACCGCTACCACAGCCTCGCCGGCGGCGAGGTGGCGGCCGCGCTGGAGGCACTGCTCGTCGTTGCCGGAGTGCGGCGCACGCCGTTCGTGCCGGCCACGCCGGACCGCCTGCGCGAAGCCCGCACCTGCTACGACCATATGGCGGGTGCCGTGGCCGTCATGCTCAACGGGCATTTCGTCGCGGCGGGCTGGCTGGTCGAAGCCGGCGGCGACTATGCGCTGTCGGCCGAAGGCGAACAGCGCTTCGGCGAACTGGGTATCGATATTGCCGCGCTGCGCGGGCAGCGCCGCCGTTTCGCCTGCCCCTGCCTGGACTGGAGCGAACGCCGGCCTCACCTGGCCGGTGCGCTCGGTGCCGCGCTGCTGCGCCTGGCGCTGCAAAAAGGCTGGGTCGAACAGGACCTCGACAGCCGCGCGCTGGCCGTGCCGCCGGTGGGCCGGCGCCGCATGCTGGCCGCCATGGGCATCGGCAACCGGATCGGCAGCCCGTAAGCACCGATTAAGGCTGCCGTTCGATGATGGGATTTCGTTAATATTCCCCGGGAGAGTCGACATGAAGGAAGCCATCCGCGCCAACAAGGGTTTCATTGCGTTCCTGCTGCTGTTCGGCATCTTCCGCACCGCGGTGGCGGACTGGAATCCGATCCCGTCCGCCTCCATGCGCCCCAACCTGCTCGAAGGCGACGTGGTGTTCGTCAACCGCCTCGCCTACGACGTCAAGATCCCGCTGACCGACATTTCGCTGGCGCGCACCGGCGAGCCGCAGCGCGGCGATGTGGTCACGTTCTCGTCGCCGAAGGATGGCACCCGGCTGATCAAGCGCATCGCCGCGCTGCCCGGCGACACGGTCGAGATGCGCGGCGAACGGCTGCTGGTCAACGGCCGCCAGGCCGACTACACGGTGCTGGGCAACGGCACCGAGCATATCGACGCGCTGGGCGACCTGGCCGCCCTGCACCTGCGCGAGCACAGCGGCGGTGCCGATTACCGGATCCAGGTGCTGCCGCAGGTCAGTGCGATGCGCGACTTCGGCCCGCTGACCGTGCCGCGGGAAAGCTACCTGATGTTGGGCGACAACCGCGACAACAGCGGCGACTCGCGCGTGTTCGGCACGGTGCCGCGCGCGCTGCTGATCGGCCGCGCCGAACGCGTGCTGGCATCGGCCGACATCAAGGGCAACTGGCTGCCGCGCACCGAACGCTTCGGCATGAGCCTCTACAAGGCCCCATAGCCGGTCGCCGACCATGGCCTGTCTCAGGCGCTGCGACCAATGCTATGATGGATATCAACTTCTTAACATTGCGCCCGCCGTGGCCGCGAACAACCCATGATCGAATTCCAGGGCCTGTCTAAAACCTACGGCGGCTTCGACGCCGTCAAACCGCTGTCGATGACCGTCCGGCGCGGCGAAGTGTTCGGCTTTCTCGGTCCGAAT
>DASVVD010000198.1:0-2792 GCA_036386715.1 Pseudoduganella sp. | reverse complement strand
ACATCGGCCGGCGCGGCCTGCAGATCGGTGCCGTCGGCCGCTATATCGGCGAGAACGATGCCGGCAGCTATGAAGGCCGCACCTGGATCGAGTACCTGCCCAACGACAAGGAAAAGGGCATCGACCGCTGGCAGATCCAGTCGTCGCACACGCAGGCGCTGGCCAAGGACTGGTCGTATGGCTGGAACGTGCGCGCCGCCTCGGACGAGGACTATCCGACCGACTTCTCGAAAACGGTGGCCGGCAGTGCCGAGCGCCAGCTGCTGAAGGAATTGCGCACCGATTACCGCGGCGAGATCTGGAGCCTGACGGCGCGCGTGCAGAAATACCAGGTGCTGCAGGATCCCGATACGACGGCGGTCACGCCGCGCCCGTATGACCGCCTGCCGGCGGTGAATTTCCACGCCGGCCAGTATGACATCGGCGGCTTCGACTGGTCGTTCGATGCCGAGGCGACGCGCTTCCACTATGCCGGCGAAACCATCTGCCCGGGCGCGAACATCGGCGCCACGGCGTGCACGCTCGATGCGAAGGTCAACGGCGACCGGGTCGTGATGCAGCCGCAGGTCAGCTTCCCGATCATCAGCCCCAGCTACTTCATCACGCCGAAGCTGATGCTGAACGCCAGCGCCTACAAGCTCGATGCGTTCGCCGGGGAAGACAGCCGCACGATCACCAAGGCGATCCCCACGTTCTCGGTCGATTCGGGCCTGGAATTCGAGCGCAGCACCAAGCTGTTCGGCCGTGCCGTGACGCAGACGCTGGAGCCGCGGCTGTTCTACGTCTACACGCCATACCGCGACCAGACCGACGTGCCGGTGTTCGACACGGCCGACGCCACGTTCAATTTCACCCAGCTGTTTTCCGAGAACCGCTTCATCGGCTCGGACCGGGTGGGCGACGCCAACCAGGTAACGGCGGCCATCGTATCGCGCTTCCTCGAGGAGTCTGGTGCCGAACGCCTGCGCCTGGCATTCGGGCAGCGCTTCTATTTCAACGACCAGCGAGTGCAGCTGACGAGTACCGAGCCGGTCAGCACCGGCCGTTCCGACCTGCTGCTGGCCGCCACCGGGCGGATCTCCGAGAACTGGGGCGTGGACAGCGCGGTGCAGTACAACCAGGGCGACAAGCAGGTGTCCAGCTCGAACCTCAACGTGCAGTACCAGCCCGGCCAGAAAAAAGTGTTCAACGCCGGTTACCGGTTCCTGCGCAACAGCTTCAAGAACGTGGACTTTTCCACCCAGTGGCCGATCTCGCAACGCTGGTTCGGCGTGGGCCGCATGAGCTATTCGCTGCAGGATCACCGCATCCTGGAGAGCCTGATCGGCCTCGAATACAATTGCGAATGCTGGGTGTTCCGCATGGGCGCGCAGCGTTTCGTGACGACCACCAACAAGACCTCGACCCAGATGTTCTTCCAGCTCGAGCTGAACGGCCTGTCCAAGTTCGGCATCGGCAACCCGCTGGAAGTGCTGAAGAACAGCATCCCGGGCTACCAGCAGCTGAACCAGGGGTACCGCCGCTGACCGAAGGCGATCGCTGCCGGCATCGGTCGCAGCGGTCGCCGTGGCACAAGCTGTTACACTTTTCGCGGCGAGCACCTGCTATCCTTCACCATTTCCACCTGACCTGAAAAGCGTTTGCAATATGTTCAGTAAGCACCCGATCACCCCGATCACCCTTGCCGCACTGCTGCTGTGCGCCATGACAGCCGGCGGCGTGGCCATGGCGCAGGACGCCAAGCCGGCCGCGGCCAATGCCGCGTCGGCGAACGCACCGGCGGCACCTTCGGCACCGGCGGCACCTGCGGCACCGGCCGCCACGCCTGCCGCCGCGACGCAGTCGAAGGGCTTCACGCCGCCAGGTCAGTCGAAGAATCCCGAGATCGATTCGATCGCCGTCGTTGTCAATGACGATGTGATCACGCGCCGCGAACTCACCGAGCGCGTGAGCGTCATCATGGCGCGCATGAAGCAGCAGAACGTGCAGTTGCCCGATGCCGCCGCGCTGCAGCGGCAGATCCTCGAGCGCATGATCGTCGAGCGCGCCCAGCTGCAGATGGCCAAGGAAATGGGCGTGCGCGTCGCCGACCGCGAGCTCGACGCCGCCATCGGCCGCATCGCCGAAGGCCAGAAGATGTCGGTGCAGGAGATGCGCAACCAGATGGAAAAGGAAGGCCTGACCTTCGCCCAGTTCCGTGAAGAGATCCGCAACGAAATCATGCTGCAGCGCCTGCGCGAGCATGAAGTCGACGCCAAGATCCAGGTCTCGGACGCCGAAGTCGACACCTACCTGGCCGCCGAAAAAGCGGCCGCGAGCGAGAAAGTCGAAATGGACATCGCCCAGATCCTGGTCGGCATCCCGGCCAACGCCACGCCCGAGCAGATCGCCGCGCGCCGCGCGCGCGCCGACGAAGTCGCGCGCCAGCTGCGTACCGGCGCCGACTTCGCCAAGATCGCCGCCACCTATTCGGACGCGCCCGACGCGCTCAAGGGCGGCGCCATCGGCTGGCGCGACCCGGACCGCCTGCCGCCGGTCTTTGCCACCGAACTGCGCAAGCTCCAGCCGGGCCAGATTACCCCGATCATCAAGACCAACGTCGGCTTCCACATCCTGCGGATGGCGGAAAAGCGCAGCATCGCCGGCGGCGGCGAAAAGGAAGTGGTCCAGCAGACCCGCGCCAGCCACATCCTGCTCAAGCCGACGCCGACCATGACGGCGGCCGAGGTCAAGCGCAAGCTGGCCGAGCTCCGCGAAAAGATCGTCAACAAGAGCGCTACCTTCGAGGACCT